>CAYHCR010000334.1:0-5014 GCA_964354895.1 uncultured Myxococcales bacterium
CCCATCATCATCTCGCAGCTCCCGTAGCCGCCCTCCCGCAGTCCCTGGCAGGCCTCGCCGCCGCCGGTCCCGCCCGTGCCGGTCCCGCCCGTGCCGGTCCCGCCGTCGCCGCCAGCCCCGGTCCCGCCGGAGCCGCCGGAGCCGGTGCCGCCCGAGCCTCCGGCGCCGGCGACAGCCGCGGGGTAGTTGCCGCACGCGGCGAGGGCGACGAGCGCGACGAGGATCAAGGTGGTTCGCATGACGAGCCTCCAGCGGGGTCTTTGGATCGATCAGAGCAAGGGCCGTGCCTTCGCGCAAGTCCCTGGATCGTGGGACGCGCCGGGGCGCACGATCGGGGAAGGTCGGGACGCCCTCGGAAATCTGTCGCTACCCGAGCGACGTCGCATCGCTACTCGAGCGACTGCAGCGCGCCGGCCGCCCAGCGGTAGATCCCGGCGATCGCCTCGTCGTCCCTCGACTTCGCGGCCCCCAGCGCCAGCGCCGCCTCGGCGTCGCGCTCGGGCGCCAGCAGCACCAGCTCGCGGGAGGGGAACCGCACCAGCCACGGCCCGGCCGCGACCGCCTCGAGCCGCGGCCGCTGCGAACGGGAGAGCAGCCGCGCGCCGTCGTGACCGTCGCCCGCGGCGAGCGCCCACAGGCCGGTCGGCGCCGCTGCGAGCCGCAGACCTTCGCTCCGCAGCTCCACGGGCCGCAGCGACGCGGATCGCGCGTCCAGGTTCGCGAACGCCGCATCCTGCAGCGCGGCCAGCGTCAGCCCCGCGCCCAGCCATGACTCGGGCACGTGACGAACGAGCTCCGGGTCCTCCAGCACGAAATAGATCGCCAGCCCCGCCGGCCCGGGCGCGCGCGCGGCGCCGCTGATCCGGGCCGCGAACGCCGGCCCCCGCAGGACGGGGAGCACCTCGGCCAGCAGGCGCGCCGGTTCGGGTCGATCGTCCTGCAGCCGCGCCGCGAGCGTGGCCGCGACGAGCCGCGCCTCCGCCCGCCAGTCCGCCGCCCCCGCCAGCCGACGCGCGAGCGGCGCGAGGCCGACCCGCACACGTGCCCGACCCAGCCGCAGCACGAGCCCGCCCTCGACGGCGACCGCGCGCACCCCACGCGGCGCGACCGCCTCGGCGAGCACGACCGCGAGCTCGTCCTCCGGCAACGCGACGGCCTCGTGAAGTTCAGCAGGCGAGACCGGAGCGGCCCCGTCGCGCGCCGCACCGACGCCCTCCGGCGCGGCGCCCCCGACCAGCGCCGCGGGCGATCGCAGGAGCCCCTCCGGGAGCTCGCACGCGTCGAGCTCGGCCTCGAGCAGCTTCGCCTCGCCGTCGAACGGATCCAGCGCGCGCACCGCCGCCACCCGGCGCCGCGCCGAGCGGACCTCGCCCCGCCGCAGCTCGGCGAGCGCGAGCCCCTTCTGCACCTCGGGATCTTCCGGCCGACGCCGCTCCTCGCGCAGCAGCAAGGTGTGCAGCTCCGGCCAGCGCTCGTCCGCGCCGAGCAGCCGCGCGTGGAGCAGCGGCACGCGCGGATCGTCCGGGGCGTCCCGCAGGAGGCCCGCGACCAGCGGCCGCGCCTCCGGTTCGGCCTCCGCGTTCAGCAGCGCGTGCGCCAGGGCGAGCCGCTCGTCGGGCCCGCCACGGACGGCGGCCGTCCGCAGCTGCGCGAGCTCCGCGTCGGTGGGGGGCTCGCCCGCCTCGATGCGGCGGAGCAGCGCCTCGTTCACGCGCCGACGACCTGCACGAGCGCCGCGAGCCAGCGGGCGTGGCGCGCGAGGTTCTGGCGGCTCGTGAGCTCTTTTTCGCTCTCCGGGGCGAAGTAGCCGGTCCCGAGGTTCGCGACGGGGATGCCGCGCGCGAGGAAGGGATCGACGCCGGTGCCGCCGCGGATCGGCTGCTCCCGGCCGGCGCGCCCGACCGCCTGCAGCGCCCGCCGCGCCCACGTCACCAGCTCCGGGTGGCGCGCGAGCGCGGGCCCCATGTTCACGTACTGCGCGGCCCACTCGGCCGTCGCCCCCGCGCGCGCCGCGACGTGCTCGACGTGGCGACGCCGGGCGGAGAGCGCCGCGACGTCGAAGTCGCGCAGCCGGACGTCGAGGTGCAGCAGGTCGGCCTCGCGACTGACGCGGTGCGGGTTCGAGTAGCCCTGCCGGCCTTCGGACTCTTCTGCCAGCAGCGGCGCCGGCTGCGCGGCCGAGAGAAAGTCCTGCAGGAGCGCGACGAGCTGCACGATCGCGTCGTCGCAGGGGCCCGCGAACGGCGCGCTGCCGAGCGACTGCAGCTGCGCGCCCCGCCGGCGCAGCGGCGCGAGCTCCCGCTCGAAGGCGGCGAGGACCGCGTCGTCGGACACCTCTGCCGGCACGAGCAGCTCGAGCCGCGCGTTGCACTCGAGCTCGCCGTCGGAGGCGAGCTCGATCGGCCGCACGCCCGCCGGCAGGCGCGGCGCCGTGCGCGCGAGGATCACGGTCGCGTTGCGGTAGCCCTCGGGCTTGGCCGTCGCGCCGTGCGTGTTCACGCCCGTCAACTGCAGCGCCAGTCGGCGCGCGCCGACCGGGACCTCGAGCGGCGCGCCCCGCAGCGTCATGCGCACGCGCCCCGCCTCGAAGTTCTCGACGTTCACCTCGAACGGCTCGAGCCCGTCGACGGTGTAGCCGTAGCGCACGTCCCGCCGCCCGAGCTCGTCGGCGAGCCCCTCGACCGCCGCCATGCGGCCGATCTCCTCGTCGGGGCGGAAGACGAGCACGATCGGACCGTGCGGCAGGTCGGGCTCGGCTTGGAGCAGCTCGGCCAGCGTGAGCAGCTCTGCCATCCCGAGCTTGTCGTCGAGGCCGAAGGGGACGTCGCCCGGGCCGTGCAGCAGATCGTCCCCCAGAAAATGCTGCAGGAGCGGGTAGGTCGCGACGTCGACGTGGAGCCGATCGTTCGCCGGATAGGGCACCTTGCCGCCGTCCCACCGCGGCACGACGCAGAGCTGCTCGATCGGCCGCGTGCCCCGCGCGGTGTCCATGTGGACCATCAGCGCGAGCTTCGGCCGCGCCTCGCAGCCCGGCGTCGCGGGCCGCTCGGCGAGCAGGTTCGCGGCTGCGTCCTGCGCGCAGGCGAACCCGAGCGCCTCGAGCCAGCCGCGCAGCGCCGTCGAGAGGTGCCGCTGCCCTTCGGTCGAGGGGATCGTGCTCGAGCGCTCGTCGGAGGCGCTGTCGATCGCGAGCACGGCCTCGAGGTGGCGCTGTCCCCACGCGGCGAGCGTCGCATCGTCGGTGCGCGGATCTCTGACGGACATCGGAGGCTCCTCCGGTTTTGGGGGCGGGCCCGCAGCATAGAACGGCGGCGCCGGCGTCAGCGCGGCACGGGCAGCCGCAGCGCGATCAGGGTGCCGTGCTCGTCCGCGCGGACGAGCTCGAGCTCGCCGCCGACGGCGCGCAGCAGGCCGATCGACGCCGGCAGCCCGAGGCCCTTCGCGGTCGTGGGCGCGCGCTTGCCAGCCGAGCCGTCCGGGCCCGCCTCGGCCGGTCCGTCGTCGCCGACCTCGATGAGGACCTGCTCGCCGGATCGAACGGCGCGGATCGTGATCGTGCCGGACGTCTGTCGCCGCGCGACCGAGCGGGCGGCGCGCGCGAGCAGGCCGCTGAGCACGGGCTGCACCAGATCTCCGTCGGCCGCCGCCACGAGCTCCTCCGCGACGTCCAGCCGCAGGCTCGTCCCCGGCGGCAGCTCGGCGCGCAGCCCCTCGATCGACGCGCGGGCCATCGCCGCGACCGGCACGATCGGCTCGACGGTCGAGGCGCGGGAGGCTGCGTGGCTCGCCGCGACGAGCTCCCGCGTCAGCACCGCGATCCGCGCGACGTCCCTGCGCGCGTCGCGCACGAGCGGGCGACGTCCCTCCGACAGCCGCGTCGCCTTGAGGGCGGCGATCGAAGCCTCGATGCGGCGGGCCGGCGCGTCGATCTCCTCCGCGACGCCGGCGGCGACCTCGCCGAGCGCCTGCAGGCGGGCCGCGCGCGCCACGTGGCTCTCGGCCCTGGCGAGCGCCTCGGCGCGGGCGCGGACCTCGTCGTCGAGCTCGCCGGCGAGCCGCTCCCGGCGGCGCGAGTCGCTGACGAGCCGGAGCACCGCCTGCGCCCCCGTCGACGCCACGAGCCCGAGCACGGCGAGGTTCACGACGTTCGGGCCGGGGTGCAGGCCGTTGAGGCCGAGCCAGTCGAGCCCGCCGGCGAGCGCGACGCCCGCGAATGCGAGCGCGTGGACGCGCGCGGCCGGCTCGCCTTGACGAAGGACCGCGAGCGCGCGGAGTGGCAACCACCCGTGGAGGAGCATGAGCGCGCCGAAGGCGACCGGCGCGAGCGGACCCTGCTGCAGCTCCTGGTAGTTCGTCGCGGTCAGGAGGACCGGGCGGATGGTGAGCACGGGAAGGAAGACGAGCCCCGGCAGCGCGACGAGGACGGCGATCCCACCGGCCAGCCCGGCGGCGACCGGATCGAAGCGGCTCCGCCCGGCGCGGCGGCGGAAGAACCAGCTCCACGCGAGCGCATGTCCGGCGGCCGAGACGATGCTCAGCTGCGCGATCACCCGCTGGGTCGCGACCGGGAGTGGCGTCGTCGCGCCGAACTCCGTGAGCGCGTAGACCGCCGCCGCCGCGAAGGCGATCGCGAGGATGCGGTGGTCCCGCCAGCCCGGCGCACGAGAGAGCCCCAGCAGGAGCGCAGCGCCGAGCAGCGCCACCGCGAACGTCCCGAGCGAGGCGATCGCGACGATCACGCGGCCTCTCCCACGGCTGAACCAGCCGACGTCGCGTCCGCCGGGAGCTCGACGAGCACGCACGTCCCGTCGGGTCCGGTCGCCTCGATCCGCAGTGAGCCGCCCATCGCCCGGGCGAGCCCGGCGGAGGCGGGCAGCCCGAGCGCCGCCTTCTGGTCACTCTGCGCGAGGTTCGAGTAGGGCTCGAAGAGGTGTTCACGCCGCGCGGCCGGGATGCCGGGGCCGTCGTCCCGCAGGCGGAGCGCGACGACGGCGCCCTCGCGCTCGGCGGACCC
>CAYHCR010000335.1:0-4996 GCA_964354895.1 uncultured Myxococcales bacterium
GGTGGGGCCGGAACGCGCCGCTCGGAGCAGGGATCCGCGCCGCGCTGCGGGCGGTCGGGCTCCAGACGCCGGTCGTGACCGCGGGGGGCATCGCGAGCCCGTGGCAGGCCGAGGAGATCTTGAGGTCGGGCCAGGCGGATCTCGTCGCCTCCGCGCGCCAGACGCTCGCGGACCCGGACTGGTTCGAGAAGATCCGCCTCGGCCGCGGCGCCGAGGTGCGGCGTTGCCTCTTCACGAACTACTGTGAGGCGCTCGACCAGCGGCACGAGGAGGTCACGTGCCAGCGCTGGGATCGGCTGCCCGACGAACCAGACAGCTCTGCAGCCGAAAACGCACGCAGCCGGGACGGACGAAGGCGGCTCATCGCGCCGGCCTGGCTGCGCAAGGACGAACGAGGGGGAGCATGAAAGACCCGGAGATCTTCGACACGCTGATGGGGATGCCGCTGTTCCAGAACCTCGACGGCCCGACGCTCGAGCGGATCGTGCAGCACCTCGACCGCCGCAGCTATGCGCCCGGCGAGGTGGTCTTCCGCGAGGGTGACGCCGCCGACGCCTTCTTCGTCGTACACACCGGCGCGGTCTGGGTGAGCAAAGGCGACGGCGCCGGGCCCACGCAGGGCGTGGTCGTGCTGGGCAAGGGCGCGCACTTCGGCGAGCAGGGCATTCTGCTCGAGGCGCCGCGCACGGCGACGGTGACGGCGGGTGAACCGACCGAGCTGCTGGTGCTGACGATCGCGGCGGCAGACCAGGTGCTGCTCGACGCGCCCTACGCCGCGGCCATGTTCTTCCGATCGCTCGCGGTCGCGCTCTCCGACCGGCTCCGCTCGACGACGGACGAGTACACCTGGCTCAAGCAGAGCCTGCAGAGCTGACCCGGAACGAGCGAGGGCCCCGTCGCTCGCGCGTCGGGGCCCTCGTGAACGGCAGCTCTGCGCCGCGTTACTTCACGGCCGGCTTCGGCGTCGGCATCGGGATCGGCGGCTTGGGCGTGCCCATGCCGGGCGGGAGGCCGGGCCGCATCCCGCCAGCCGGCATCGCCGGCGGGGGCGGGTCGACCTTGAGCAGCTCGACCTCGAAGACGAGCATGCCCTGCGGCCGGCCCGGCTTGCCCTTGTAGGCCATCTCTTCCGGCACCCAGATGCGGCGCTTCTCGCCCTCGACCATCAGCTGCAGCGCCTCGGTCCAGCCGGGGATCACCGCGTTGAGCGCGAAGCGCGCGGGCGAGCCGCGGGCGACCGACGAGTCGAACATCTTCCCGTCGGTGGACCAGCCCGTGTAGTGGACCTCGACCGTGCTGGTCGGGCCCGGCTTCTTGTCGCCCTTGCCCTTCGCGAGGACCTTCGAGGCGAGGCCGCTCTTCTCCTTCTTGGCGTCCTTGGGGGCCGCCTTCACGTCGGGGGGGGCCGGGATGGGCTTCGGGCCCTCCTTGACCTCGATCAGCTCGATCTCGAAGACGAGCGTGCCGGCCGGCGCGCCGGGCGCGCCCTTGTACGCGAGCGCCTCGGGGATCCAGAGGCGGCGCTTCTCCCCGACGACCATGCTGCCGACGCCTTCGGTCCAGCCCGGGACGACCTTGTCGAGCTTGAACGTCGCGGGCGTGCCGCGGGAGACCGACGAGTCGAACATCTTCCCGTCGGTCGTCCAGCCCGTGTAGTGCACGCGGACGATGTCCTCGGGGTTCGGCTTCTTGTCGCCGGTGCCCTTCGTGAGGACCTTGAACGCGAGGCCGCTCTTGGTCTTCTCGGCGTCCGCGGGCGCGGCGGCGACGTCGGCCGGCGCGGGGATGGGCTTGGGCCCCTCCTTGATCTCGAGCAGCTCGACGTCGAACACGAGCATGCCGGCCGGCTTGCCCGGCTGGTTGTTGTAGGCGAGCTCGACGGGGATCCAGAAGCGGCGCTTCTCCCCGAGCACCATGAGCTGCAGACCTTCCGTCCAGCCCTTGATCACGCCTTTGAGCGGGAACGAGGCCGGCGAGCCACGCTTGACGGAGGAGTCGAACATCTTCCCGTCGGTGGTCCAGCCCGTGTAGTGCACCTTCACCGTGTCTTCGAGGTTCGGCTTCGCGGTGCCGGTCCCGGCCTGCAGGACCCTGCTCGCGAGGCCGGAGGCGGTCTTCTCGGCGTCGGCGGGGGCCGCGGCCACGTCGGGCGGCGCCGGGATGTCTGCGGCGGGGGCCTTCGCGCCAGCGTCGGCGGCGGCCTTGGGCGCCTCCTTGGGCGCCTCCTTCGGCGGCTCGTTGCAGGCGGTCAGGGAGGCGGCCCCGAGGAGGGCGGCGAGCAGCGACTTGGGGAGCAGGTCCGTACGATTCATGCGCGCGGACAGAGCACGGATCGATGGGCGCCGTCAAAGGCTCGACGTGCTAGAGGGCCATCCCGACGGGCGGTCGCTGCGCCCTGGAGGAGCAAGCAATGCGGAGCCGGATCCTCGCCCTGTCGCTGACGCTCGCGACGGGCTGTGTCACGCAGGGCACGTTCGACGAGCTGCAGCGCAAGCACGACGCGATCGCGGTGTCGCTGGGCGAACGCGAGGGCGCGAACGCGGACCTGCGCGGCCAGCTCGCCAACGAGCAGAAGCGCGCGGAGGAGCTGGAGAACGAGGTCCGCCGGAAAGAGGGCGAGCTCGCCTCGCTGATCAAGGACAAGTCGGCGCTGCAGGGCTCCATCGAGGAGATGCAGCGGGCGCTCGCCGAGCTGCAGAAGCGCAAGGCCGAGGCCGACGCGCGCATCGCGGAGTTCCGCGCGCTGCTCGACAAGTTCAAGGCGCTCATCGACGCCGGCAAGCTCAAGGTGAAGATCTCCGACGGCCGCATGATCGTCTCGCTCGCGAGCGACGTGCTCTTCGCGCCGGGCGCCGCGAACCTCTCCAAGGAGGGCAAGGCAGCCGTGCAGGAGGTCGCCGGGCTGCTCGCGTCGATCGCCAACCGGAAGTTCCAGGTCGAGGGCCACACCGACAACGTCCCGATCATGACGGCGATCTTCCCGTCGAACTGGGAGCTCGGCTCCGCGCGCGCGCTCACCGTGGTGAAGACGATGATCGAGGCGGGGCTGCCCGCCGATCGGGTCAGCGCCGCGAGCTACGGCGACGCGCGCCCCGCTCGCCCCAACGACTCGCTCGAGGGCAAGGCGGCGAACCGGCGCATCGAGATCGTCGTCGTCCCGGACCTCTCGACGCTGCCTGGCTTCGACGAGCTGCAGAAGGCTGGCGGCTGACGGACGGCGCAGAGCGCACGCGGGCTCGACGAGCGTCGAAGGCCGCCGAGGGCCGCCCGAAGCGTCGGCGCTTCCTGCTGCACTCGCTGCTGCTCGCGATCGGCTGGTTGCCGCTCGCGGCGGCGGCGCAGGACTTCCTCTCGCCCGTGACGGGTGCGCCGCTCGCGTGGCTCTCCGCGCTCGTGCTCGGGCTGCCGACGCTCGTGGAGCTCACCGGCCTCGATCGCGACGCGTCGCCGTCGTGGCCGCGCGTCGCGGGCTGGCACCTCTTCTATTCGCTCTGGCTGGGCGCGCTCTTCTGGGCGATCCCGGCGGGGCTCGTGCGGCTCGGGCTGCTGGCGCTCGGCGGGCCGGCCGGCGCGCTGCCGCCGGCATGGCTCGCCGCGCTGCCCTTCGGGATCGCGAGCTTCGGGGTGATCGTCCGGCCCCGGAGGTACGTGACCACGGAGCTGCGCGTGCCGCTGCGCGGGCTGCCCGCCGCCTTCGACGGCCTGCGCATCGTGCAGCTCTCGGACCTTCACGTGGGGCGGTTCTTCCCTCCTGCGCGACTGCACGAACTCGTCGCACGGGCGGCCGCGCTCCGGCCCGATCTGCTCGTGATCACCGGGGACATCGTCGACGACTCGGCCCGCTTCGCGCCTGCCGCCGCCGCCGCGCTCGCCGCCCACCCGCCGCCGCTCGGCGTACATGGCTGCCTCGGCAACCATGACCACTGGGCCGGCGGCGAGCCGGTGCGTGCAGCGTTGCAGGCTGGCGGCGTCAACGTGCTCGGCAACCGGGGCGTCGCGCTCACGCGGGGCGACGCGACGCTCTGGCTCTGCGGCGTCGACGATCTCTGGTTCCATGCAGACGTGAGCGCGGCGCTCCGGGATCGCCCCGTCGGCGCCTGCACGATCCTGCTCGCGCATCAGCCGGCGGTCGCGCGAGAGGCGTGCGAGCACGACGTGCAGCTCGTCCTGTCGGGCCACACCCACGGCGGCCAGCTCGCCGTCCCGTGGCTCCCACAATGGTCGCTCGCCAGGCTCATCTCACCGTGGGTGCAGGGTCTCTACACGCTGGGTGAGACGACCCTCTTCGTGAGTCGAGGCGCGGGCGTCATCCGGCCGCTCGTGCGGCTCGGCGCGCCGCCGGAGATCGCGACGCTGGTGCTCGTCGCGGCGGGAGCGAACGGCCTCGCGGTGCTACCGTCTCCGGCCTCGGAGCGACCCGCGCCATGACCGACGATCCCCGCATCCCCCGCGGACGCCTGCACCGGCTGGGCAAGCTCGCCGCGCTCGGCGCGAAGGTCGGCGGCGGGCTGGTGCGCTCCCGCACGAAGGACCTCCTCGGCGGCGACGGTGATCCGCGCGTCGAGACGGCGAAGCGGCTGCTCGAGACGCTCGGGGAGATGAAGGGCGCCGCGCTCAAGCTCGGCCAGACGATCTCGCTGGGCGCCGACGCCCTGCCGCCGGAGGTGAAGGACGTCGTCTCGCGGATGTTCTCGCAGGCGCCGACGCTCCCGTGGCCGGAGATCAAGGCGCAGCTCGAGCGGGAGCTCGGACGCCCGGTCGGCGAGGCCTTCGCGCGGATCGAAGAGACGCCGTTCGCGGGCGCGTCGATCGGCCAGGTCCACCGCGCGACGCTGCACGACGGCGCCGAGGTCGCGGTCAAGGTCCAGTACCCGGAGGTCGCGGGCGCGCTCGACGAAGATCTGAAGAACGCGGCGATCGTCGTGAAGGCGCTGCGGCTGGGCGGCTCGCTGCTCGACGGGCAGGAGTACTTCGACGAGCTGCGGCGCGAGCTGCT
>CAYHCR010000336.1:0-1409 GCA_964354895.1 uncultured Myxococcales bacterium
TTCAGCACGGACACGCGCGGACAGGGTAGCTGCGGCGCGGTCTGGAAGACGCTGGGCAACCCGATCACGAACGTCACCTCGCGCTTCGCGGCGATCGACTACGCCAATACACGGATGATGGGGCTCAATAACATCGAGCTCATCACCGACCGGCCGCTCGAGGTGAACTTCAAGGAGATGTACGAGGTCAAGAAGCGGTGGCCGAAGCACGCGGTCATCGCCTCGCTGATGGTCGAGACGCGCGAGGACTGGCGCGAGATCATCCAGCGCGCCCAGGACGCGGGCGCGGACGGCCTCGAGCTGAACTTCGGCTGCCCGCACGGCATGTGTGAGCGCGGCATGGGCTCGGCCGTCGGCCAGGAGCCGAAGGTCCTCGAGGAGATCACGCGCTGGGTCGTCGAGGAGTCGAAGACGCCCGTCATCATCAAGCTCACGCCGAACACCGGAGACATCAACGAGCCGGGGGAGGCGGCCGCGAAGGGCGGCGCGCACGCGATCTCGCTGATCAACACGATCAAGTCGCTGATGGGGCTCGATCTGAACCGCATGGTGCCGAACCCGCGCGTCGGAAATGCGTCGACGAACGGCGGCTACTGCGGCCCGGCCGTCAAGCCGATCGCGCTCTACATGGTGAGCCAGATCGCCAAGAACCCGTTGACCGGCAAGCTCCCGATCTCCGGCATCGGCGGCATCTCGAACTGGCGCGACGCCGCCGAGTTCATCGCGATGGGCTCGACCAGCGTGCAGGTCTGCACCGCCGTCATGCACCACGGCTACCGCATCGTGGAGGACATGGCGGAGGGGCTCTCCGACTTCCTCGACTCGAAGGGCATGAAGTCCGTCAACGAGCTGCGCGGGATCGCGCTCCCGAACTACCAGGACTGGGGCGAGCTCGATCTCAACTACTCGCTCAAGGCGCGGATCGACGCGAACAAGTGCATCGGCTGCAACCTCTGCTACGTCGCCTGCATGGACGGCGCGCACCAGTGCATCCACATCCCCGGGCGCAACCACGAGGAGTCGCTCAAGGCGGGCCACGAGCACGTCCCGTCGAGCATCGCGCAGGTGCTGGTGAAGGCGCCGGGCGGGGTCTCCCGCTTCGTGCCCGTCGTCGACGACGACGAGTGTGTCGGCTGCAACCTCTGCTCGCTGGTCTGCCCGGTCCCGGGCTGCATCACGATGGAAGAGGTGAAGGGCAAGCTCGACCACAAGGAGACGTGGAACGACCGCGTCGCGCAGGGGCGGGACCTGAACCCCGGCTCGCTCGCGAGCACGCTCAAGCGGCTCGGGAAGAGCTGAAGCGGGGCCTTCGGCCGGTCGCCGCCGTGCGACCGGCCGGACACACGCATGGCGCCGCCCATCCTGATCGTGAAGTCGGGCAGCACGCACCCCGACATCGTCCGTACGGA
>CAYHCR010000336.1:1509-4990 GCA_964354895.1 uncultured Myxococcales bacterium
CGCCCATCCTGATCGTGAAGTCGGGCAGCACGCACCCCGACATCGTCCGTACGGACGGCGACTACGACGCGTGGTTTCGCCGCAGCCTGCCGGACGGTGCGTCGCGCTGCACGGTCATCTCCGCGTATCTGGGCGAGTCGCTCCCGGATCCGCGCGCGTTCGGCGGCGTGATCCTGACGGGCTCGCCGGCCTCCGTGCGGGACGAGGCACCGTGGATGGCGATGCTGGGGCGCTGGGCGCTCGCGGCGGACGAGCGCGGCGTGCCGGTGATCGGCGTCTGCTTCGGGCACCAGCTGCTCGGCGAGGCGCTCGGGGGACGGGTGGAGAAGCACCCGAAGGGATTTGAGCGCGGCTCGATCACCGTGACGCTGACGGACGAGGGGCGGGCGGATCCGCTCTTCGCGGACGTGTCGCCGGAGCCGGAGTTCCTCGCGGTCCACGAGGATCAGCTCGTCGACGTGCCGCCGGGCGCCATCCTGCTGGCCGGCAATGCGCATTCGCCCGTGCAGGCGTTCCGGGCGGGGCGATTCCTGCGTGGCGTGCAGTTTCACCCGGAGTTCGAGGCGGGCGTGATCACGCGCTTGTTCGCCGCGCGCGGCGTGACGGCCGAGCGGCTGCGGCCGAGCGTGGATGGGCCGGCGGTGCTGCGGGCGTGGGATCGTGCGTTCGTGCAGCCGCGCGGCGGGTGACGCGTTGACCGCGGTCAGCGACTCGGGAGCGGCGCGGTCCAGACGCGGTAGTCGTGGGGAGCGCCGGGCGCCGCCCCGTTCTCGGTCCAACCGTAGCGATCCCCGAAGCGCTTCAGGTCGAGGAACGCGCGCGGGGCGAGCGTAAGCCGTCGCTCCTCCCCGGTCACGACGTTGCCCCAGTAGATGTCGACCGCGCCCATGCTGTTCTCGACGCCCCAGTACCCATCCCGGAAGTCGATCCACATGAGCTCGTCGCCCTCCGCAGACATCACGATCTGCGACCCTCGCGCGGTCACCACCGGCTTCGTCACGCCCGTAGCGAGATCGTACGAGTAGATGTCGTGCTCGTCCTCATGCAGGAACTCGACGACGCCCCGGGTTGCGTCGGACCAGTACAGCTTCCCGTTTGCGATCTGCGGCGTCCACTCCTTGGCGGCGCTATCGGTGACCCAGCGGCTCTCGCCGGTTGAGAGGTTTTCGACGCGCAGATCGTACTGGAGGCGATCAGGCGGGCGCGCCTCCACCATCGCGAGCCAGCCGTCTTTCACGGCGATCGCCCGCACCTCGTTCTCTCCCGCGCTGGAGGCAGAGAAGAACTCGCGTCGTGCTCCTGTGCGAAGGTCGATCTCGACGGTGCGGCTGCGGCCGAAGCCTTGGGTGAAGTAGAAGCGACCGTCAGCCAGGTTGGGGGAGTACCACAGGGCATCCTGTGAACTGCCTTGCGCCCGAATGAGCTCCATCGTCGTGCAGTTCGCGAGGTCATGCAGCATAAGAACGACTTCGCACGGGAGCGTGTCGCAGTCCGACGCATCCGACACCACCCACGCATCTTCGCCGGCGATGATTGTCGACATCAGCGCGCGAGTGGGCTCGAGCCTTCTCTCCTGCGGACCGCGGGATTCGCTAGGATACCGATGAAGCCGAACCTCGCCGTCGTCGGATTGCTGAGCGACACCCCCCGCGAACATTGCGAAGCCCATATTCACTTCCTGCGTCACGGATGCCACCCGCGCCCCGCGCGGATCCTCGCGTTGCGCTGGAGCGACGTCGACCCAGTTGTTGCACTCCGGATCGCGCACGCAAGTCAGAGCCCACGGCAAGCAGCCGGGCAGCGGCCGCCCGCCGGCGCCGCCTGCGCTACCACCCGCACCGGCGTTGCCTCCCGCGCCGGCCCCGCCGTCAGAGCCTGCGGTGCCGCCTGCGCCGCCAGCGGCCAGACAGGACAGCTCGATACACCGGCCGCCGGTGCAATCGCGATCGCTCCGACACGCGACACACCGACCCAGGTTCAGCTCGCACAACGGACGCTGCGGGAACAGCGCACAATCGACGTCGTTGCTGCACTCCGGCCCGCCACTCCCGGCCTCGCCGCCTGCGCCGCCGCCGCTCGTCTGCGGAAGGTCGTCGCGGCACGCGCTGCAGATGAGCACGCCGAACGCCAGCAACCATGCTAGGGCCCGAAGCCACCTCACGGCGTCCCCCCGAGCGGGCGCCACGTCGCCCCTGCCTCCAGCTCCGAGACCCGGACTGCATGCGCCAGATTCGGGGGCCGAAGTGCGTCGCCGCCGTAGGCCGTCACGATCCCGCGGCGTCGATCGCCGAGCAGCACAGGTCGAAAGACCGGCGAAGGCCCATCGACGCCCTTCGGAGTGACGTCGCGAAGGCGCCGCGCGCCTGGCTCGATGGAGAGCAGGCGTGCCGTCAGCCCTTCGTCCGCCTCGCCGCCAAACACGAGCAGCCGATCCCTCCACGGGTCGAACCGCACGGCCGCGCCGGTCAGCGCGACGTACGGGCTCTCCATCACGAGCTCCCAGCTCCAGGTCGCGAACGAGAGCTGCCAGACCTCGCCCAGCCGCGCGCCGCCGCGCTCGCCGCCGACGAGCCAGACGCGACCGGTCGAGAGGTCGGCCGTGACGCTCGCCCCGAGCCGCTTGCCCGGTCCGTCGCCCTTCGGCGCCGGGAGCGGCTCCCAGCGACCCGTGGAAGGATGCAGCCTCCAAAGATCGTCCGCCCACCCGCCGACGAGGAGCAGTGGGCGACCGGGGCCGGTCGAGACGAACGTCGCGTCCTCCCGCGCGGCCGGCGCGCGGGGATCGACCGCGAATCCGGCCAGCAGCCGCAGCGAAGTTCCGGCAGCGACGAGGAGCGAACGACCGTCGGGGAGCGGCGACTGGCCGGTCACAGCCGGCACGGTCGTCAACGAGCGCACGGCGCCGGAGAGCGCGTCGACGGAGCGATACACCCCGCCTTGCAGCCGGACCTGGAGCGAGAGGCCGTCCGGCGCGATCGAGATGGCTTCGGTCGAGGTCGAGAAGGTCGTGAGCAGGCGCGAAACGCCGCCCTCGACAGCATACACCGTGCCTCCCGAAAGCGCCGCAAACAGGACCTCCGCGTCGACCGGCGAGCCGACGATCGCCTGAAGCTTGTTCGGCAGCTTCCACCCCGACAGCTCGACGCCTTCGGTCGAATAGCGAGCCACCTCGCCGGTGCCGAGTCGTCCGACCATGGCGTTGCCGGCCGCGTCGACCGCGAGCAGCGCCGAGCCGGCGGCCGGGGCGAGGTCGAGAGAGAGCGCGAGCGGCGCCAGCGTTGCCCGCAGCAGGCGGGGCGTGCCGGCGGCCTGGCCGAGCACCCAGATCGCCGAGCCATCGGGGCTGGCGACGAGCGCGGGCCGGGCGTCGAGTCCGTCGTCGAAGGCGAGTTCGTTCGTCGCGCCCGTGTCGACGTCGACCAGCTGGATGCGTTTGCTGCTCGTCACGACGACCGCGTGGCTCGCCGCCGGCGTCGCGAGC
>CAYHCR010000337.1:0-4986 GCA_964354895.1 uncultured Myxococcales bacterium
CTCGTCCCGACCATCACGTATTTCCAGCTGCCGGCCGACCAGCGCAACGACCGAGAGGTCTTCGAGCAGGCGCTGCCGAAGTGGGCCGGCAAGCGCCGCGTCAACCTCGGCCTCGATCTGCAGGGCGGCGTGCACCTCGTCCTCGGCGTCGATCTCGAGAAGGCGATCAAGGACAAGATCGTCCGCCGCGCAGAAGAAATGCGCACGTGGGCCCTCGAGAAGAAGCTCCCGCTCGCGCGCTCCACGCCCGACGAAGAGGCCGGCGAGGTCGTGCTGGCGTTCGACAAGGCCGAGGACGCCGAGGCGTTCCAGAAGCTCGCGAACGACTACTGGAACGACATGAAGGTCTCCAAGACCGGCCTCGAGACCCGCTACGGGTTCGAGGAGGTCTGGCTGGGGAACTTCCGCGACTCGGCGATCGAGCAGGCGCTCCGCACCGTCCGCAACCGCATCGACGCGCTCGGCGTCGCGGAGCCGACGATCTCGCGGCGCGGCGAGAACGCCATCGTCGTGCAGCTGCCGGGCTACAAGAACCCGGAGCAGGCCAAGGAGCTGCTGGGCCGCACGGCGCAGCTGCAGTTCCAGATCGTCGCCGACGACGCCGGCCGCGACGCGGTGACGAAGCTCGGCGCGCTGCCGGCGGGGATGACGCTCGGCAACGACGGCGCGCAGTCGTTCCTGCAGGGCGACGACCGGCTGGCGATCACGACCTTCGTGAAGGGCAAGGCGCCGGAAGGCCTCGAGTACGCCGTCGGCCGCGAGGAGAAGGCGATCGTCGGCCAGGCAGTTCCGCAGATCAGCTACCGCACCTACCTGCTCAAGCGCGCGGTCGAGGTGACCGGCGATCGGCTCACCGACGCGCGCGTCGCGCTCGACCAGTCGATGGGCGGCGCAGGCAAGCCGTACGTCGGCCTCACCTTCGACAAGCAGGGCGCCGATGAATTCGAGCGGGCGACCGGCGCGAACATCGGCAAGCGGCTCGCGATCGTGCTCGACGGCAACGTCGACTCGGCGCCGGTCATCCAGGGGCGCATCTCCGGCGGCCAGGCGCAGATCACGCTCGGCTCGGCGCGCAACTACAACCAGCTCCTCGACGAGGCGAACAAGCTCACGATGGTGCTGCGCTCGGGCGCGCTGCCGGCGCCGGTCGCGGTCCTCGAGGAGCGCTCGGTCGGCGCCTCGCTCGGGCCGGAGCTGATCCGCAAGGGCACGACCGCCGCGCTCGTCGGCCTGACGCTCGTGCTGCTCTTCATGCTCGTCTACTACAAGCTCTTCGGCGCGGTCGCGGACCTTGCGCTCGTGCTCAACGGCGTGCTGATCCTCGCCGCCATGGGGCTCGCGGGCGCGACGCTCACGCTGCCCGGCATCGCCGGCTTCATCCTCACGCTCGGCATGGCGGTCGACGCGAACGTGCTCATCAACGAGCGCATCCGCGAGGAGCTGCGCGAGGGACGCACCGCGAAGCAGGCGGTCGAGAACGGCTACGGCAAGGCCTTCTGGACGATCTTCGACGCGAACGTGACGACGCTGATCGCGGCCGGGGTGCTCTTCTATTACGGCACCGGCCCGGTCCGGGGCTTCGCGGTCACGCTCATCATCGGTCTCATCGCGTCGATGTTCACCGCGATCACCGTCACTCGCCTCGTCGTCGACTTCATCGTCGTCGGTCGTGGCGCCCAGAAGCTGTCGATCTAAGGAGGCGGTCATGGAGATCATCAAGTCCGGGACGAAGATCGACTTCCTCGGGAAGACGAAGATCGCGCTGACCGGTTCGGCCATCGTCATCGCGGCCATCTGGCTGCTCGTGCCGTTCCGCGTGAACCTCGGCGTCGACTTCGCGGGCGGCTCGGAGATCGAGGTGAAGTTCGCCACCGCGACGACCGCGGAGTCGGTGCGAGGCAAGATCGAGGCGGCGGGCTTCGGCGACGCGAGCGTGCAGCAGTACGGCTCCGAGGCCGACAACTCGTTCCTCGTGCGCGTCGATCGGATCAACATCGTGCCGCCCGAGCGGGCGGTCGCGGTGAAGGAGTCCGTGACGCAGAAGCTCGTGGCCTACGGCATTCAGAGCGTCGCGGTGGCGCCGAACGTCGGCGACCGCATCGACGTCCGCAGCGAGAAGCCGATCCCTCCCGCAGAGCTGCGCGCGGCCGTCGAGGCGGCCGGCGTCGAGGTGACGACGAAGGGCGAGGCCGTGCGGGACCTGACGCGCGCGGGCCTGCCCGCCTACCAGGTGCTCACGCGCAGCCTGTCGGAGAAGGTGACCGCCGCGCTCGTGCAGTCGTCCGGCGAGGGCCAGGTCGATGTGCGCCGCGTCGAGTTCGTCGGGCCGCAGGTCGGCGCGCAGCTGCGCAACAAGGGCATCATGGCGGTGCTGCTCTCGATGCTCGCGATCCTGATCTACGTCGCGTTCCGCTTCCAGCCCGCCTACGCGCCGGGCGGCGTCATCGCGCTCTTCCACGACATCTCGATCGTGATGGGCTTCTACGTGGTGACCGGCGCCGAGTTCAACCTGACCTCGATCGCCGTGCTGCTGACGATCATCGGCTACTCGATCAACGACACGATCGTGATCTTCGACCGCGTCCGCGAGGTGCTCGGCCGCAAGAACCCGCCGCCGCTCAAGGACGCGATCAACCTGGCGCTCAATGAGACGCTCTCCCGCACGATCCTGACGGCGAGCGTGACGGCGGTCTCGCTGATCGGCCTGATCGTCTTCGGCGTCGGCACGATCCAGGACTTCGCCATCGCGATGCTCGTCGGCCTCGTCTCGGGCACCTACTCGACGATCTACGTCGCGAGCCCGATCGCGGTCTTCGTCTCCGCGCAGCTGGACAAGCGCGAGGCGGAGCAGGCGCGTCGCGCGAAGGCCGCGCCTCGGAGGCCGACGCCGCAGACGGCCGAGTGACCTCCGCCACGCGCTGGGCGCTCCGGCCGGAGGTCGCGGGGGTCGGCGCGCTGCAGCAGGCGCTCGGGCTCCCGCTGCTCGTCTCGCGGTTGCTGGCGGGGAGGGGCTACGCCTCGCCGGAGGAGGCGCAGCGCTTCCTCTCCTCCAAGCTGGCAGAGCTGCCCGATCCGCGGCTGCTCAAGGGCGCGCAGGCCGGCGCCGCGCGGCTCGTGCGGGCGATCCGGACCGGCGAGACGATCTGCGCGTACGGCGACTACGACGTCGACGGCGTCACCTCGACGGCGTTGCTGACGACGTTCCTGCGCGAGCTCGGCGCGACCGTCGTGACCTACGTGCCGCACCGGCTCCACGAGGGCTACGGGCTCAACGTGGCCTCGTTGCCGCCGCTCGTGGCGCAGGGCGTGAAGCTGCTCGTCACGCTCGACTGCGGCATCACCGCGCGCGACGAGATCGCGGAGGCGAACCGGCTCGGGCTGCAGGTGGTCGTCGTGGATCACCACACGGCGCCGGCAGAGCTGCCCGACGCGCACGCGATCCTGAACCCCTGGCAGCCCGGCTGCGACTACCCGACCAAACACCTCTGCGCCGTCGGCGTGACGTTCCTGCTCTGCGCGGCCGTGCGGCGGCAGCTGCGCGAGGAGGGCTTCTTCGTCGGCGATCGACGGGAGCCGGAGCTGCGGCGCCTGCTGGATCTCGTCGCGCTCGGCACGATCGCGGACGTCGTGCCGCTGACGGGCGCGAACCGGATCTTCGTCAAGGCGGGCCTGCTCGAGCTCGGTCGCGCGGAGCGTCCGGGCGTGCGGGCGCTCAAGCGCGTGGCGGGCATGGAGGCGACGGCGGAGGTGATGGCGGGTCAGGTCGGCTTCCGGCTCGGGCCGCGGATCAACGCGGCCGGACGGCTCGATGACGCCGGCCGGGCGCTGGAGCTGCTGCTCTCGGACGATCTGGCGACCTGCGAGCGGCTCGCGCGGGAGCTCGACCGCGCCAACGCGGTGCGGCAGGCGCTGGAGAAGGGCATCCTCGCGGGCGCGCTCGCGGCGGCGCTCGCGGACGAGTCTGCCTGGAGCAACGTGCTCTGGGCCGAGGGCTGGCACCCGGGCGTCGTCGGGATCGTCGCGTCGCGCGTGGTCGAGAAGACGCACCGGCCGACGCTCGTGATCGGCGTCGATCCGGCGACGGGGCTCGGCAAGGGGAGCGGGCGCAGCGTCGAGGGCTTTCACCTCCACGACGCTCTGCAGCGCTGCGCTGCGCGGCTCGTGCGCTTCGGCGGTCACCGCCACGCCGTCGGGCTGACCGTGAAGCGCGAGGAGCTCGAGGGGCTGCGGGCGGCCTTCGAGGCGCACGCCCGCTCCGTGCTGACCGAGGAGCAGCGCCAGCGGACGCTCCGGCTCGACGGGCTGGTCGAGCCCGCGGAGCTCGGCTTCCCGCTCTTCGAAGCGCTGCAGGCGCTCGCGCCGTTCGGGGCAGGCAACCCGGAGCCGGTCTTCGCGCTGCGCCGCGCGGAGATCGACGTGCGTCCGGTCGGCGCGACGGGCGATCACCTCAAGCTCAAGCTCAAGGCGGCGCCCGGGCTCGACGCGATCGCGTTCGGACAGGGCGAGCGCGCGGCGCTGGCGCGGGGGCCGGTCGATCTGGCGTTCACGCTCGGCCGCGACGACTACCGCGGCGGCGACCGGGTGCAGCTGCGCGTGAAGGAGTTCCGAGCGGCGGGGGAGCTGGGGTAGGCGCTACGGCGCGACGACCTCGAGCTCGACGGTCGCCGGTGCGCTCTCGTAGCGCACCTCCGCGTCGGCCTCCGCCGCGTCGTAGGCCACGAAGGTCGCGACGAGGCGCTCGCCGACGGTCGCGTCGGCGGGGATCGTGACGACGACCGAGTCGTCCGCCACCGTTCGCCCGTCGAGGTCGACCGGCGCGCCGTCGAACGTCAGCTCTGCGAAGCGCGCGCCGCCGCTCGTAAAGGACAGCACGGCGGACTCGCCCGGTGCCGCCTGCGTCACCGAAGCGGAGAGCGTCGCCGTCGGGTGGACGACGACGAGGAGCCCCTCGGACTGGACCGCCTCGAAGCCGGCCGTGGCCGGCGT
>CAYHCR010000338.1:0-4969 GCA_964354895.1 uncultured Myxococcales bacterium
GATGTTCACCTTGCCGGCCTGGATGACGTACATCTCCTTGCCGACCTCGCCCTCCTGAAAGAGGGCGGTGCCGCGAGGAAACTCGCGTCCGAACCGTTGGAACAGCTGTGCCTCTGCGCTCATCGTCGACGACCCCGTGTCGGGTTCGACGGTAGCAGAGCGAGGCGAGCCGTCAAACGCGCGACCGGTCCGCTAGCGGCCGCTACTTGGTCTTCATCTCGTAGACGCCGTCCCAGTCCTCCCCGGGCGGGTGCTCGGCGAGCTTGAGGCACTCCTCGAGGTAGCGGTGCGCGGTGAGATCGTCCGCGCGGTGGCGCAGCGCGTCCTGGAACTTCGACGCCGCGGTCTCGAACTCCCGCGCCGGATGACGCAGGCGCAGCCCCTCCTCGAAGACCTTCACGAACTCGATCTGATCGGCGGGCATCGGGCCGATCCCGAGCAGCTCGTAGATCCGCACCGGCAGCTTCTTGCCCTTCACCTTCACAGCGCCGAGCTCGCGCACGGCGACCTTGCCGCGCACCGGCTCGAAGGTGAATTCGCTGATGATCATGTGCGTGCCGTACTCCTTGTTCGTGCCCTCGAGCCGGCGCGCGAGGTTCACGTTGTCTCCCATCACCGTGTAGGCGCCGCGCTGCGCCGAGCCGAAGTTGCCTACGACCATCGGGCCGGAATTGATGCCGATGCCGATGTCGATCTCCGGCAGGCCGCGCGCCTTCCAGCCCGCCTGCAAGACGTGCAGCTCTGCCATCATGTCGAGCGCGGTCCTGCACGCCCGCAGCGCGTGATCCTCCTGCGAGAGCGGCGCGCCGAAGAAACACATCACGGCGTCGCCCATGTATTTGTCGAGCGTCCCGCCGTTCTGGAAGACGAGGTTCGTCATCGGCGTGAGGTACTCGTTGAGCAGCGCCGAGAGCTGCTCCGGCGGCAGCTTCTCCGAGATGGTCGTGAAGCCGCGGATGTCGCTGAAGAGGACGGAGAGCTCCTTCTTGTCTCCGCCGAGCGTGAGCTTGCTCGGATCGGTGAGCATCTGCTCCATGACCGCGGTGTCGAGGTAGAACTTGAAAGTATTGCGGACGCGCTCCTTCTCCCGCGACTCGGTGAGGTAGCGCAGCGAGGTGGTGCCGATGAAGGTGACCAGCAGCTGCAGCTGGGGCAGCCCGCTCGTGAGCACGACGCCCCGCGTGAAGAGCGAGTAGTCGAGCGCGAAGTATCCGGCCGCGGCGAGCAGGTAGACGACGACGCTGATCCGCGCGTCGGCCCGCGCGAAGAGCAGGCCCAGGCCCGACGCGATCAGCAGGAGCACGAAGAACTCGACGCCCGCCGACCAGCTCGGGCGGCTGATCATGCGGCCGTCGAGCAGGTTCTCGATCGCGGCGGCCTGGATCTCGACGCCCGGGCTGAACTCGTCGAACGGCGTGACCCGCTGATCGTGCGTGCCGATCGCGGTGACGCCGACGAGCGCGACGCGGTCCTTGAAGGTGCCGGGCGGGAACTTCTGCTCGTAGATGTCGGCGAGCGAGACGTATTGAAACGCGCCATCCGGCCCGTGAAAGTCGACCAGCAGCGAACCGCGCGCGCTCGTCGGGACGAAGAGATCCGGCTGGCCGAGCTCCTTGCGATCGACGACCACGCCCTCGAGCTCGGTGTAGTCCTCGAGGTGCGAGCTCGCGTAGACCTTCGCGGGCGAGGCGCCCATCGCGACGGTGGCGGCGGTGAGCGCCAGCGAGGCGACCACCCCGGCGGTGCGGGGCGGCTGCCCCTCGGCGACGTCGCCGCTTTGCCGTGTGCGGGCGAACTGCACGAGCGGGATGGAGCGGATCACGCCGTCGAAGTCGGGCACGGCGTTGAAGTACCCGAGCCGCTGCGTCGCGTCGGCGATCACGCTCATCGGCGGCTCGAGCGCGACCGGGACGAGCAGGCCGCTGCGCGCCCGCAGCTCCGCCTCTCCGCTCTCGGAGAGCCCGACGGCGTCGCGGGTGTTGAACGCCCCGTCCTCGCCCCGCCGCAGCTGCGCGATCGGGCCCTTCACGAAGAGCTTTCGCTCGTGCAGGAGCGCCAGTCCGCGCGCGACGTTCTCGTCGTTGGGCCCGGTCGGCTCGTCGACGGGGTAGGTGACATAGCCGAGGACGACGCGCTCGCCGCCACGGCGCACGGCGTCGGCGAAGACCTGATCCGGGCTGTCGACGTCAGCGACGAGGCCCAGGTAGAGGTCGAACTCGGCCGCGGGGCCGCCGAGCGCGCCGACCTTCAGCTCGTCGTAGCGGCGCTTGATCGTCGCGAGCTCCGCGAGGCTGTTGTCGGCGTCGGCGAAGGTCATGTCGAACGCGACGACCTTCGCGCCATCCGCGAGCAGGTTGTCGATGATGTGCGCGTAGACGCGCCGATCCCACGGCCAGCGACCGAAGAGCTCGATCGTCTTGAGATCGCCGGCGGCGATGACGACGTGCTTCTTCGCCTTCGCCTCCTCCGTCGGTCCGATCGCGCCCCGCAGCACGAATTTCGAGTCGTAGAGCAGCCAGTTGAGCCGCTCGATCAGCGGCACGCCGCCGCCGCGCGACACGGAGACGATGTGCGTGATCGCGAAGACGGCGCCGATGGCGAGCGCGAGTCGGAACGCGTTGATCCGCGTCAGCCAGTCGAGGAGTCTCTTCATGGGTCGCGCGATCCTGCGGGGCGCGACCGGGCCCGTCAACGCGCGCAGCCGGGCTTTACGACGCGGGGCCGCAGGGGTATGCGGAGCGCCTTGCACAGGAGGCCATCCGTGGCGATCACCTACCGCGACGCGGGCGTCGACATCGACGAGGGCGATCGCCTCGTCGATCGCATCGCGCCGCTCGCCGCGTCGACGAACCGCCCCGAGGTCCTCGACGGCGTCGGCGGCTTCGCCTCGCTCGTCTCGCTGCCGAAGGGCTACCGGGATCCGGTGCTGGTCGCCGGCACGGACGGCGTGGGCACGAAGCTCAAGATCGCCTTCGCCGCCGGGCGCCACGACACGATCGGCCAGGATCTGGTGGCGATGTGCGTGAACGACGTGCTCTGCACGGGCGCGGAGCCGCTCTTCTTTCTGGACTACTACGGGACCGGCAAGCTCGAGGCCGACGTCGCCGCGCAGGTGATCGCGGGGATCGCCGCGGGCTGCCGGCTCGCGGGCTGCGCGCTCGTCGGCGGAGAGACCGCAGAGCTCCCCGGCTTCTACGCGACCGGCGAGTACGATCTTGCGGGCTTCTGCGTCGGCGTCGTCGAGCGGGAGAAGCGGCTGACGGGGCGCGAGGCCAGGCCGGGCGACGCGGTGATCGGCCTCTTCGCGAGCGGGCTGCACAGCAACGGCTACTCGCTGGCCCGGAAAGTTCTGCTGGAGGCGATGGCGCTGCCGCTCGACGCGCGGCCCGACGAGCTCGGCGGACGCACGCTCGCGGACGCGCTGCTCGAGCCGACGCGCATCTACGTCAAGCCGGTCCACGCGCTGCTGAAGGCGGGGATCGAGGTGCGGGCGCTCGCGCACGTGACCGGCGGCGGGCTGCCGGGGAACGTGCCGCGCACGCTGCCGTCGGGCACGAGGGCCGTGCTCGACGCGAACACCTGGCCGGAGCCCGGGATCCTGCAGCTCCTCGCGCGCGGCGGCGTGGCGGCCGGAGAGCGGCTGCGCACCTTCAACGGCGGGCTCGGCATGACCGTCGTGCTGCCGGAGCGGGACGTGGCGGCGGCGCTCGCGCTCCTCGCGGCGCAGGGGGTGCCCGCGGCGCGGGTCGGGACGATCGAGGCGGCCCCGGGCGAGGCGACCTGCGAGGTCGTGGGGCGCGCGTGAAGCACGCAAAGCTGTCCGTCGGGGTGCTCGCCTCGGGGAATGGGACGAACCTGCAGGCGCTGCTCGACGGCTGCGCGGCTGGCACGATCGACGCGCGGATCGCGGTGGTGCTCTCCGACGTGCCGGGCGCGTTCGCGCTGGAGCGGGCGCGGACGGCGGGCGTCCCGGCGATCGCGCTCGACCGGCAAAGCTTCCAGGACCGGGCCGCGTTCGAGGCGGCGCTGCTGCGCGAGCTGCAGGCGCACGACGTCGGCCTCGTCGTGCTCGCCGGCTTCATGCGCCTGCTCTCCGGCGCGCTCCTCGGCCCGTACCGCGCGCGCGTGCTGAACATCCACCCGTCGCTGCTCCCGTCCTTCGCGGGGCTGCACGCGCCGCGGCAGGCGCTCGAGCACGGCGCGAAGCTCGCGGGCTGCACGGTGCACTTCGTCGACGAGGGGACCGACACCGGCCCGATCGTCGCGCAGCGCGGGGTGCCCGTGCTCGAGGGCGACGACGAGGGGTCGCTGCACGCCCGGATCCAGCTCGAGGAGCGGCAGCTGCTGCCGCTGGCCGTGGACGCCTTCGCGGGCGGGCGGCTGCGGCTGCGGGGGCGGACGGTCGACGTCGACGGCGGGCCGCTTTGACGGCGCCGCGCAAGAAGGAGAAGCAGGGCAGCGCGGCGCTCCTGCCCGCGCGGCGCGTGCATGACGTCGCGGTGATCGGCGGCTCGCTCGCGGCGATCGCGGCGGCGGCGCTGCTCGCCCGGCACGGCCGGAAGGTGCTGCTCGTCGACACCGAGGGGCGCGGGAGCCACTCCGTCCGCGGCGGCTTCCGGGTCCGCGACGCGCTGCCGCTGCTGCCGCCCCCGCGCGCGATGCCGGCGCTGCAGGGCCTGCTCGAAGAGTGCGGCGTCGCGGCCGACGTGGGGCGGGCGCTCTCTCCGCTCGCGGTGCTCGGCCTCGTCGAGCCGGGGCTCCGGGCGCTGCTGCCGCGCGAGCCGGAGGCTCGACGGCGGGAGTGGCAACGGGAGCTCGGGGACGAGGCGGGCGGGCGACAGGAGGAGCGGCTCGAGCAGGCGGCCGCGCGCGCCGACGAGCTGGGCACGGTGCTCACGGGCCGCAGCCTGCCCCCGGTCGGGCTCTGGCAACGCTTCACGCACGGCCGCTTCGGCGCGAGCCAGCCCGC
>CAYHCR010000339.1:0-4967 GCA_964354895.1 uncultured Myxococcales bacterium
CAGCGACGCGACCTGCACGAGGGGGGCCCCGTCGAGCACGAGCAGGTGGCGGCCGCGCGCGCCGTCGCCCGTCGCGTCGAGCCCGACGAAGACCCGGCCCGTGGCCGCGTGGACCCAGAGCGCGCCGGGGCGGAGCGACGCCTCGTCGGTCCCGGCGAGCCGACGCGCGCAGGCGGGCCCCTCGAGCAGGAGCGGGATCGCGGCCACCGTCCGCGCGTCCAGCGGATCGATCACCGCGAGCTGGCCGATCTGGCAGTCGACGCCGCCGTCGCCCTCGCGCGGCGAGGCCTCCGCGACGAGCAGCATTGCGCCATCGGGGCCGGCCGCGACCACGCCGACCCCGCGGCCGCCCGTCGTCGCGACCGACGGGATCCCGCCTGCGTCATCGACGATCGCGACGCGGCCGTACGGGCCGACCGCGCACGCCAGCGCGCCCTGCAGCGCCACACAACCCAGCGGCCGGGGCGTCGCCTCTTCGAGGCCCGCGTCGCACACCGGACCCAGGACGCCGTCAAAGCCAAGCGCCGTCGCCTCGAGCCGCCGCTCGACCGCCGCGTCCGTGATGTGATCGACGTCGAAGCTCAGGAACGTGCGATCGCAGGAGCGCTGCGACGCGACGACGAGCTGCCCGCCGTCCGCGAGCGCGTGCGCGTGCGGCCCGCGCGGGACGCCGATCTCGCCCAGCCGATTGAACCGGGTCGTGTGGTCCGGATCGACGTCGACGAAGGCGATCGTCGAGTCGTCGTCGTCCATCGGCCGCCCCGTATGCGCGACGGTCCAGCCCAACGTGCCGCCGCCCAGCCGCGCGCCGCCGCCTCCCTGCGGCCGCGTCGCGCCCGCCTCGCTCGAGAGCCAGCGCTTGCGCTCCTTCATGAAGCGGCCGTCGACCGCCGCGAGCCGCCCCAGCTCGGTCATCGGCACCAGCAGCGTCGCGTCCTCCAGCGCCGTGATCGAGAACGGGCTGGTGATCTGGCCGACCTCGAGCCCGCCCGGCTCGCCGGTGTCGAGCGAGTGCGCGACCATGCTGCCCTCGAGCACGACCCAGACGGCCGGGATCGGCGCGGCGCCGGCATCGACGCGGGGCGCGGGGGGTGTGCGCGCGTCGTCGCACGCGGCGAGCACGAGCACGAGCGGGAACCAGCGCGATCGCGCCATCGAGGAATTCCTCCAAACCAGCGCCGTCGAGCCTCGCAGAATCGGCGCCGGGCTGCACGGTGCGCGGTCCGGCGCCGCTGCTTCGCGCTCCGCACGTCGGCACCGCCCGGCGGCCGCCGGCCCCTCCCGCCGCGCGGAGTAGCCTGTCGCCGTGCCCCCGACCGAGGAACGCTCCCGCCGCCTCGCCGCGCTGCTCGCGGGCGTGGCCGCGCTCGGGGTCGCCGCGCACACGATGCAGGCGCAGCCGCCGCACGAGCAGGGCTGGCTGAAGGCCGACGCGACCTTCTACCTGCACACCGCCGAGCGGCTCGCCGAGGCGGGCACGCTGCGCTGGGAGGGGCCCTACCCGCAGAGCTGGTACGACCCGGCGCGCGCGTGGAACGGGCGCGTCGACGCCGCCTGGTCGAACGTCGCGCTCGGCGCCGATGGCCTCTCCTTCTACCCGAAGCACCCGTGGCTCCTGCCGATCCTCGCGGCGCCGTATGTCGCGCTGTACGGCGAGCGCGGCGCGCTGCTCTGCAACTGGCTGCTCTTCG
Organism: uncultured Myxococcales bacterium; assembly: GCA_964354895.1. Taxonomy (GTDB): domain Bacteria; phylum Myxococcota; class Myxococcia; order Myxococcales; family Vulgatibacteraceae; genus CAYHCR01. The sequence goes on from CAYHCR010000339.1 coordinate 1,692, forward strand.
CCTTCGCCGCCGCGCTCGCCGCCCGGCTCGCGGCGCGCGTGGCGCCCTGGCCCGCCGCCGCGCTCTCGGCGGTGCTGCTCGCCGGCGCCTCCACGCTCGCGCTCCGCTCGTACGATCTCTCGGCGGATCTGCTCGCGTCGCTGTTGATCCTCGGCGCGATCGACGGCTGGCTCGGCGGCCGCGGGCTCCGGGCAGGAGTTCTGCTTGGCCTCGCCGCGATCGCGAAGCCCACGAGCCTCGCGTTCCTGGCCGTGCCGCTGCTCGAGGCCGCGCTCACGCTTGCCAGGGATCCGTCGCTGGCCCGCCGCTGGGCGCTCGCGATGCTCGGCGCGCTGCCCCCGCTCGGCGCGCTCGCGCTCGGGAACCTCGCGTGGTTCGGGGCGCCGTGGCGCACGAGCTACGACCGCATCCTGGTGATGACCTCCGGCGCGCCCACGGTCGAGCCGTTCCACGCCTTCACCGTGCCCTGGTCGGCAGGACTGCACGCCGTCACGCTCGGGCCCGAGGGCCTGTTCGCGCTCGCGCCGGCGTGGCTGCTCTCCAGCGCGGCGATCGGCGGCGGCGGGCTGCTGCTCGCGCGTCCCGGCCTCACGCTGCGGCTCGTCGGCTTCGGGCTCGTGCCGCTCGTGGTCCACGCGACGTACCGTTGGTACCGCGGCTCGTTCCTCGATCCGCTCCTCTGGATCTCCGCCGTGCCGCTCGCGTTCGCCCTCGGGTGGCTCGTGCCGCGCGCGCTCCGGGCGTGGGCGCCGCGGGCGCCGTCTGTCCTGCAGAGCTGCGCGCTCGCCGCCGCGTTGCCGTTGCTGCTCGCGCCCGTGGCCCTCCTGCAAAGCCCGCCCGCGTGGCAGGCGGCGGCCCACGTCGCCGACGCGCAGGTCCTGCTCGGGGACGAGCCGTGCGACTTCCACAACCGGGTCCACGATCGGTGGGAGTGCGCCGCGTCGGACGGCGGCGGCGCGTGGGCGACGGGCGCCTCGCTCGGGCCGGTGGTCGTGGGCGGCCGGGCCGAAGCGGGCGACCTGCTGGCCCTGCCGACGCACCCGTCGGGTCGCCGTCGTTCGATCCGCTGGGCGTCGGTGCCGGAGCGCGCGCCGATCGAGGTCGCGCTCGCGCTCGCGGACGGCGCCGTGCGGGCCGCCGAGGTCGTCGTCACGGCAGGCGAGGAGCGCAGGTCGGTGCGGGTCGAACCGGGCGCCGGGTGGTCGACGCTCCGCCTCGCGCTGCCCGAAGGGGCACCTCTGCAGCTCACCTTTCAGTCGGAGCCCGGCGGCGCCCCGCTCGTCGCGCGGATCGAGCGGGGCGAGGGAACGTCACTCCGCGACGGGCAGCCCCGCGGGCGCAGGCGTGCGGTTCTTCCAGACGCTCGCGAGGATCGCGACGGTCAGGATGGCCGCGATCACGGCGAGCGAGGCGAGCGGCGGGACCTTCACCACCTCGATCAGCAGCATCTTGGTCCCGACGAAGCCGAGGATCCCGGCGAGCGCGGGCTTGAGGTAGCGGAACTTCTGCACCGCGCCGGCGAGCACGAAGTAGAGCGAGCGGAGGCCGAGGATCGCGAAGAGGTTCGAGGTGAAGACGAGGAACGGGTCGGAGGTGATCGCGAAGATCGCCGGGATGGAGTCGACCGCGAAGACGACGTCGGTCGCCTCGATCAGCACGAGCACCGCGAAGAGGGGCGTCGCGAGCCAGCGGCCGTTCTGCCTGGTGAAGAAGCGCTCCCCGTCGAGGCGCTCGCTCATCGGCACGAACCGGCGGAAGAGCCGGAACGCGAAGCCCTTGCTGGGATCCGCGGCGGTCTCGAGCTTCGTGACGGCGAGCTTGATCGCCGTCAGCACGAGGATCCCGCCGAACACGTAGATGACCCAGTGGAAGTTCGCGAGGAGCGCCGCGCCCGCGAAGACGAAGATGGCCCGCAGCACGATCGCGCCGAGCACGCCCCAGAAGAGCACCCGATGCTGGAGGGCCGCCGGGACCGCGAAGCCGCCGAAGAGCGCCACGAACACGAACAGGTTGTCGATCGAGAGCGTCTTCTCGACGAGGTAGCCCGTCGTGAACTGCAGCGCCCGCTCGCCGCCGAAGAACCAACCGATGCCGCCCGCGAACACCAGGGCGAGGCTGATCCAGACCGCGCTCCAGCCCGCCGCCTCCTGGAAGGACGGGACATGCGCCTTGCGGTTCAGGACGCCCAGATCCAGCGCCAGCATGCCCAGCACGAAGGCGATGAAGCCGATCCACAACGCAGGCGAGCCGATCGATTCGAGTTCCAAGATCCTCCTCCGGCCCCGACGCACGCGGGGTCACGGAGGAGATCTAGCGACGCGCCATCCATCGCGCAAATCGATGTTTCTAGCTCGTCGGATTGGTTTTTACGAACTCTCTCCGGGCGCCGCCGAGAGCGTCTCCCGGGCTGCCCGCGTGAGCGCGAGCACGAGCGGGTGCTGGATCTTCCGCTCCGCCGTCAGCGCCCAGAAGCGCTCGCGCACCTCTTCGGTCCGCCCGCAGGCCTTCACGTCGTACTGCCGCGCGACCTCCGCCTCGACGCTCGTCGCCGTGAAGAAGGCGCCCGCGCCCGCCTGCCCGAAGGTCTTCATGAGCGCGGAGTCCTCGAATTCACCGCGCACGATCGGCCGCACCTCGAGCCGCTCGAACCAGCCCTCGAGCGCCCGACGCAGCGCGCTGCCCTCGGCCGGCAGCAGCAGCGGCGCGCCGTCGAGCGAGCGAGGGAAGCGCGCGCGCAGCTTCGCGGCCTCTTTGCCCGACGCAAACAGCGTCACGCCGCTCTCGCCGAGCGCGTGGTGAAAGACCTTCGCGCCGCCGACCGGAGCGTCGGCGAGCACCACGTCGAGCTCGTGCGCGAGGAGCGCGCCGACGAGCCGCTCCCCCGTCTCCTCCCGCACCACGAGCCGCGGCGGATCGGCCATCGCGATCAGCGGCGCGAGGATCCGATGGGCGATGAGCTTGGGCAGCGCGTCCGAGACGCCGACCGTCAGCCGCCCCGGCCGCCCGGTCGGACGGCCCTTCACCGTGTCGAGCAGCTCGCGGCCGAGCCCGAAGATCTCGTCGGCGTACTTGTAGACGGTCCGGCCGACCTCGGTCAGCTCGAGCCGCCGCCCGCGCCGCACGAAGAGCTTCTCGCCGAGCGCCTCCTCGAGCTGCTTGATCTGCCCCGACACCGTCGGCTGCGCGAGGCGGAGCTTGCGGCTCGCGGCCGTCACGCCGCCCTCCCGGGCCGCGGTCCAGAAATAGAGGAGGTGGTGGTAGTTGAGCCACTCCATC
>CAYHCR010000340.1:0-4961 GCA_964354895.1 uncultured Myxococcales bacterium
CTTCGGGTTCGCCGGCGCGACGGCGCGTGTCGCTGAGGGCCGCACGAAGGGTGCCATACCTGCGTCGCCCGGCGGGCGAGGGAACATCCCGTCGCAGAGCACCGTGCAGATCGTCCGCGCCCAGGCCCGCAGATCGGGCTTCTCCTTCAGGTGCGGCATGCGGCGGAGGAAGTGGTCGTACGCCCCGATCAGCAGATCCGTCAGCGCCTCGACCTCGAGATCCCCGCGCAGGCGCCCCGCGGCGATCTTCTGGCGCAGATCGCCGGTGATCGTCCGCGTGAGCCGGCGCTGGAAGTCCTCGAGGAGCGCACGGTAGGGCTCGCCCTGCGCGGTCTGCGTCGCCGCGAGGATCTCGCGGTGGCGCCAGAAGGTCTCGAGCATCTCGAGATCGCACTGCAGCTCGAGCTCGATCACGGCGGCGAGCTGCTTCGCGAACCCGCCGCTCGCGGACCCGGCCATCGGGCCGTGGCTCCGCGCGAAGGCCAGCTCCGCCTCGTGACGCCGCGCGTGCTGGTCTTCGATCACGCCGAAGAGCCGCAGGACGAGCTCGCGGAAGGCGTCGCCCTTCGAGGGAAAGTGCAGGTAAAAGGCGCCCTTCGAGAGCCCGGCGCGCCTCGCGATGTCCTCGATGCGGGCGTGCTCGATCCCGACGCGCGCGAACTCGAGCCTCGCAGCGTCGAGCAGCGCTTCACGGGCGTTCGGATCGGCGGGACGGGACACGGCGCGGCACCTCGGGCCGCGCTCGTTGTAGTGACGGACCGGGCCCGCCGCAAGGCGTTTCTGACCGACGGGTCATGAATGCCCCCGGGGCGGCGCTTCGGCGGCCCGGCGCGGCAGGTCGCCGCAGGCTCACGGGGGCAGGGTGAGGCCCAGGCGCGCCAGATCCGCGGGCTCGTCGGCGTCCGCGAACGAGCGGCCCTCGGGATCAACGTCGCGCCAGTCCACCTCGTCGAGCCAGGCGACCCGGACGGTCGAGAGCAGCGCGGGCAGCCCCTTCGCGCCGGCGTCGTGCGCGGCGCGGAACGGCGCGAGGCATCGGGTGGAGTAGAGCGCGGCGAGCACCTGCGGCACGCCGTCCTGCCGCGGCACGACGGCGTCGACGCCCGCGCGCCGCTCGTACAACCGCCGCAGGAGCGCCGGTGAGACGAAGGCCTGGTCACCCCCGATGACGAAGAGCCACTCGGTCCGACAGGCGGCGAGCGCCGCGCGCACGCCCGCCGGCGGGCCGCCCTCTCCCGCGGCGTCGAGCACGACGCGCAACGAGGCAACGCCCTGCGTCTCGTCGCCTTCGCCCGCCGAGACGTTCTCGCAGCGCGCTTCGGAGACCGGCGCCTCGGACGCCGATTCACCGGCACCGGGCGCGCGGCGGGAGACCAGCAACTCCGCGACGAGCGGCTGCAGTGCGTGGCGCGCGTGGGTGAGCACGTCCCGGCCGTCGGGGCGCACGAGTCGCTCCTTCGCGACGCCGCCGAGGCGACGCGCACGGCCGCCCGCGAGGAGGCAGAGCGAGGCGTCCGTCAGGCGCAAGGGCCGGTCAGTCGTCCGAAGCGCCGGCGACGACGAGCAGCGTCCGGCTCGCGGCGTCGAACCTGGCGACGCGGAAGCCGACGACCTTCACCTCCGCGCCCGCGACGTCGACCGGCGTTCCGACGAGCGCGCCCACCGCGTTGGAGCGCCCGGCGTAGACGCGCATGCCGCCCCGCTGGAACGAGACCTCGACGTTGGCGAGCGCGATCCCCTCGTCGGCCGCGAGCACGCGCACGAGCGGCTTGGCCTCACCGCGCCACACTTCGACGAGGGGGACCTCGGGACCGAAGGGCGCCGCGACCCCCGCCTCGCCCTCCCCGAAGCCCTCGATGGAGTAGCGCAGCTTCGAGCCAGCTGCCGCCTCGAACGAGACGAGGCCCCGCGCGTCGGAGGAGCCCTCGAAGCGCTCCCCTCCTGCCTCGAGGTGGACGGGACGGCACGCGATCGGCGCGCCCGTCGCAGCGTCGATCAGCGCGAGCGTTCCACCGCGCACCGCGCACCCACCGCCACGCGGGGCCTCGCCCATCGACAGGGCGGGGTGCTCGGCGCCGTGGCCGCCGGCGCAGCAGGCGTCGTCGGTCGCGCACGCCGCGAGCGGCGAGAGCAGGAGTGCGGCAGCCAGCACGGACAGACGGCACATCGTCGGCCTCCAAGATTCCACGGATCGTACGTCCGACCGCATCCTCGCAACAATGGGTCTCACCTTCGCATCAACGGGCCGCGCGCGCTGTGTCGGGAGTCACTCGCCGCGCGTGCGCCCGGTCACGCCCGCGGGGGGCGTCGGATTCGGATAGAACGCGGCCGGTCCGACCCGCCGCTCCGGAGGAACCCAGCATGATCGCCAAGTGTTCGCGCTGCCAGAACGCCTTCTCGACGGAGCGGCACGGCCGGCAGTTCTGCCCGACGTGTGGGGCGGAGGTCTACCTGCCCGCACCCGGCGAGGATCCTCGCGCCGGCGCGGGCGGCGAGGCGTTCGTGCAGGGCGCACCCCAGCCGTCCGGCGGGATTCCACCCGGCGGTGACGGGCCGAGCGGGCCGCAGGATCAGGACTGTCCGTTCGATCGCCGTGGCGAGCTCGGGTTCTTCGAAGCGCTGATCGAGACGCTCAAGGGATCGATGCTCTCGCCCGCGACCTTCTTCGACCGGATGAAGACAGACGACACGACCAGCGCGTTCCTCTACGCGTGGCTCACGGCCGGCATCGGCGCGTTCTTCGGGCAGCTCTGGCAGACACTTCTGCAGATTTCGACGGGCGCCTTCGAGTGGCCGGTGGTGATCGGGCAGCTCATCGGCGTGCCGATCGGCGCGGCGATCGGCATCTGGATCGCCGCCGGCATCGTCCACGTCGGCTGCCTGCTCTTCAAGTGCGGTGACCGTGGGTTCTCGGCGACGTTCCGCGCGGTCGCGTACGCGCAAGGGCCGCAGCTGCTCGCCGTCATCCCGTTCCTCGGCCAGATCGCCGGCGCGATCTGGGTCCTCGTCATCGAGATCTACGCGCTCTCCCGGCTGCAGCGCACGACCCCGGGGCGGGCGGCGGCGGCGGTGCTCGTCCCGGGCGCGGTGCTCGCGGCGTGCTGCTGCGGGATGATCTTCGCCGCGATCGCCGCGGGCGCGACGGCCGCGGGGCTCTCCCGCTAGAAGATCAGCGCGGCACCGTCATCGGTCACCACGATCGCCCGATCGTCGACGAACGCCACGTCGACCGCGGCCGAGAGCCGCGCGTCGCGCCGCTGCAGGACGGCCACGGCGGCGCCCGGCTCGACGCCGAAGGCCGCCTCCTCTCCGGGCGCGATCAAGACGCCGCGCCCGCTCGGCTCGAACGCGACGTAGAGCTCGCCGGCGACCTCGAGGATCGCCGTCCAGCTCCGGCCGTCGTCCCGCGAGAGCAGCGCCGTCGAGCGCGCGCGCGCCGGCCGGCCCGGCCCATCGAGCCGCTCGACGCTGCGCTCGATCGTGACGGAGAGCGCCCCGAAGCGCGCGGCGAGCCGCTCGTCGATCGGGACCGGCTGGAACGCGCGCCCGCCCTCACGGCTGCGAAAGGCGCGCGGTGAGAGCCCGTCGAAGATCGTGAGGGTCCCGTCGGCCCCGGCGAGCAGCCTCTCGCCCGCGTGGCCCGGCAACGCGCCGAGGGGCCGCAACGCCCCGGGAGGCTCGAACGAGAGCAGCTGCGTGGCGCCGACGCGCGCGACCTCGAGGTCGGAGCGCGGCGGGAGAAATCGGTGCGCGAGCAGCCAGAGGCCATCTCCCGTCCCGGCCGCGTCGACGACGACGAGATCGACGGGGGGGGGCGTGCGAACGACCGCCGGCCGGCCCGGCTCGAGCAGCACGATCGCCCCATCGCGCGTCGCGGCGAGCAGCTCGCCCTCGATCCGCGCGAGCGCCAGCACCGGCTCCGCGGTCTGACCGAACCACGTGAAGCTCTCGCCGCCGTCCGAGGTGCACGCGACCTCGCGCCCGCCGACCACGCACGCGAACGGGCCCCCGAGCGCGTAGAGCCGATCGACCTCCGGCAGCGGCAGCGGGATCGCGCGCACGCCTGCGGGGCGCTGCGGAAGTTTCGCATACGATGAGCCTGCCTTCGTCGGCGGGGGCCGCGGGGCCGGCGGGCGCGCGCCTCGCGAGGAGAGCTCCGAGAGCCCGAGCCCCGCCGCGGCCAGCGTCGCCGCGAGGATCACCAGCGGCGGCAGCAGCCGGCGCGGACGGCGACGCGCCGGGGTCAAGGCGTCAGCACGACCTTCCCGAAGAGCGCGCGCGCAGCGACGAGCTCGTGGGCCTCGCGCGCCTGCGCGAGCGGCAGCACGCGATCGACCACGGGCTTGAGCCGGCCAGCCGCGACGAGCCGGAAGAGCTGCGGGAGCGTGCCCTTGCTGCCCATCGTCGAGCCCAGCAGCGAGAGGCGCCGATAGAACAGGTGGCGCAGATCGACCTTCACCTCGTGGCCCGTCGTCGCGCCGCAGGTCACGAGCCGGCCGCCGTTGCGCAGCACGCGCACCGAGCCCTCCCACGTGAGCGCGCCGACGTGATCGAAGACGACGTCGACGCCGGCCCGCCCCGTCAGCCGACGCACCTCGGCGACGAAGTCCTGCTCGCCGTAGTGGATCGTCTCGTCCGCGCCGAGAGCGCGCGCGCGCTCCAGCTTCTCGTGCGAGCCGGCCGTGACGAGGACCCGCGCGCCGAGCAGTTTTGCCACCTGAAGGCCGGCCGAGCCGACGCCGGAGCCGGCCGCGTGGACGAGCACGGTCTCGCCCGCCTGCACCCGCGCGCGGACGTAGAGCATCTCCCACGCCGTCAGGAACACGAGCGGCACCGCGGCGCCCTGCTCGAACGAGAGCGCGTCCGGCAGCGGCACGAGGGTGTGGGGCGGCACGACGAGGAGCGCCGCGGGGCCGCCCCCGCCGCGCCCACCGTCCGCGCCCCGTTCCCCGTGATCGACG
>CAYHCR010000341.1:0-4961 GCA_964354895.1 uncultured Myxococcales bacterium
GTGCCGGTCCAGGCCCGGAGGTCATTGCCGAGCAGGCGCGGGTCGACCGTCACCGAGAACTGCCCGGGAGTGTTGCCGGAGGCGGTGTCGATCGCGATCCAGGCCGCGTCGGAGGTCGCCGTCCAGGCCGCGGTGGGTGCCGCGCTGACTTTCACGAAGACCTTCTGCGCGGGCGGCGGGGCGCTCCCCGGTTGCGCCTGGAAGAAGAGGGCTCGCGGCAGGGCCGAGAAGTCACGGCCGGTTCCTTCCGCCAGCACCGTGAGGAGCGCCAGCGGCAAGCTCGTCCCGCCGTCCGGGTTCGTGACGACGACGCGCTGCTGGCCGAGCGTCGCCGCAGCCGCGGCGCGGACGGCGAGGAGCGGACCAAGCTGCTCGACTTCGGCGTCGCAAAGCTGCTCGAGACCTCCGGCTCGTCGGCCCGGACCGCGGACGGCCAGGTGATCGGCACGCCTTTTTATCTGGCGCCCGAGCAGGCGCGCGGCCAGGGGGTCGGTCCGGCGGCGGACCTGTACGCCGTGGGCGTGATGCTCTACGAGCTGCTGACCGGGCGCGTGCCGTTCGCGCACGAGGCGACGACCGCCGTCCTGCTCGCGCACGTGATGGACACGCCCAGGCCGCCCCGCGAGGCCGCGCCGGACGCCGCGATCCCCGAGGCGCTGGAGGCGGAGGTCCTGCGCGCGATGCAGAAGCACCCCGCGGATCGGCAGCCGTCGGCCGCGGCGTTTCGCACGAGCCTGCTGGCGATCGCCCGGACCCAGACCGCGCCCGCGGCGCCTCCGCCCGCGTACGACGGGGGCCTCGGCACGCTCTCCGGCCCCGGCCGCGCGAGCCCGGGCTTTCAGGCGTCGCGCCTCGCCGCGCTCGAGGGCCCGACGCCCGCCGAGCCCGCGGTCCGTGGCTCCTCCACGATGTTTGAGCCACCGGCGCTCGTCGGGGCCGAGGACGCGCCGCTCGAGCTCGCGACGGACGCGCCCGCGCCTGTCCCCGCAGCGCGTCGGACGGGCGGCGCGCTGGCGAAGCGGCGTCGTCCGTGGCCGATCGTCGCGGGCGTGGGCCTGGGTCTGCTGCTTCTCGCCAGCGCCGTCGGGCTCGCAGCCCGCGGCTTCGCGGATCGGGACGACGCGGAGATCTCGACGATGCTCTCGATCGCCTCGACGCCGCCGGGCGCCGAGGTCTGGATCGATCACGAGCTGCTCGGGCAGACGCCGTACGAGGACGCGCTGGCGTACCCGGAGGGACAGACGCTGGAGCTGCGGCTCTCGCTCGAGGGCTACGCGCCCTGGTTCGAGCCGATCCGCTGGGGCGAGCCGATCGAGCGCCGCGTGACGCTCAAGCCGGTGCGGTGAGCGTCGCGGCGAAGGCGGCGACCTCCTCGAGCGAGTGCAGCCGCGGGCAGTCCGGCAAGGCCTGCAGGAGCCGGCGGCCGTAGCCCTTCGTGCGGATGCGGGGATCGAGCAGCGCGACCACGCCGCGATCCTGCCGCGTGCGCACGAGCCGGCCGAAGCCCTGCCGCAGCGAGATGGCCGCGCTCGGCACCTGGAAGGTCGCGAACGCATCGAGGCCCCGCGCCTTGAGGGCGTCGACGCGCGCTGCGATCAGCGGGTCCCCCGGCGAGGCGAACGGCAGCTTGTCGAGGATCACCAGCGAGAGCGCGTCGCCCGGCACGTCGACGCCTTCCCAGAAGCTCGCGGTCGCAAACAGCACGCTCGGCCGCTCGCGGAAGCGCAGCAGCAGCTCCGCCTTGGGCAGCTCGCCCTGGCGGAGGACCTGGAAGGGCAGCTTTGCGGCGAGGGCGTCATGCAGGTACGAGAGCGCGCGCACGCTGGTGGTCAGCACGAAGGCGCGGCCGCCGAAGAGCGTGACGAGCGCCTCGATCTCCTTCGCCGCCGCCGGCAGGAACGACGGCTGCGCCGGCTCGGGCATCTCTGCAGGCAGATAGAGCGCCGCCTGCGTGCGGTAGTCGAACGGGGAGCCGACCGCGAGCTCCTCGATCTCCGGGCCGTCCTTCACGCGCGCCAGCCCCAGCCGCGACCGGGCGAACCAGAAGGAGCCTGCGACCGCGAGCGTGGCCGACGTGAAGATCGCCGTGTCCACCGTGCGTCGCAGCCGCGCGAAGAGCTCCGGCCCCGCCTCGACGGGCGCCGCGCGCAGGTAGGCGCCGCGGCCGCGTCGCTCGGCGAAGTGCACGAACGCGCGGGAGGGATCGGGCTCGCAGACGAAGCCCAGATCCGTGCGCAGCTCTGCGCATCGACGCGCGAGCGCCGCGACCTCCGGCTCCGGCTCCTCCTCGCCTTCGCCGGCGAGGTTCGCCGTCTCCCGGAGATCTCCGAGCGCGTCCTCGAGCGCGTTCCGCTCGAGCAGCGCCGCGTCGATCCCATCACCCTCCAGCCGCACCGCGCCGCCGCCGCCCTCGCCGCCGCCGCGATCCACGAGGCCGAGCCGCGCGAAGGCCTCATGGAAGAAGCCCGCCGCCCGCTCCTCGAGCCGCGCCGTGCGATCCAGCAGCGCCGGCCCGAGCCCGCCGGCCTTCGGCGCCGCCTTGCGCGCGTCCCGGCAGAGCTCGTCGAGCCGGTGCGAGCTCACCTCGACGCCGAAGTGCTGCGTCGCGGCCTCCTCGAGCGCGTGCGCCTCGTCGAAGATCACCGCGTCGTAGCGTGGGATCACCTCCGCCTCGTAGGACCCGGACGCGCCGTCGCCGCGCGTGCGCAGCGCGAGATCCGCGCAGAACAGGTGGTGGTTGACGATGACGAGCTCCGCGGCGGCCGCCTCGCGTCTCATCTTGGTGACGAAGCACTCGTCATGCTTCGGACACTTCTGCCCCAGAGACGACTCGCTCGTCACCGACACGTCGCGGAACACATGCAGCGGCTCGGGCAGCAGGAGCTCCGAGCGATCGCCCGTCTCGGTCGCCTCCGCCCACTCGCGCAGGGCCGCCGCGTGCGTCGCCTCGTTGCGGAAGGCGAAGCTGGGCTGGCGGCTCCACTCGGCCCAGCGCAGCTTGCAGAGATAGTTATTGCGTCCCTTCATGTAGGCCGCGCGCACCGGGCGGCCGAGGGCGCGCGCGACGAGCTCGATGTCCTTGAAGAAGATCTGCTCCTGCAGGGTCTTCGTCGCGGTCGAGACGACGACGCGGCGGCCGGACTGCAGCGCCGGGACCAGGTACGCGAGCGTCTTGCCCGTGCCCGTGCCGGCCTCCGCGATCAGGAAGCGCTTCTGCTGCAGCGCCGCCTCGACCCGGCCGGCGAGCGTGAGCTGTTCGGCGCGGTGCTCGTAGCCAGGGACGACCCGCTCGAGCGCGCCGCCGGGGCCGAGCACCGCGGCGGCGGCGCCGAGCGGGCCCGTCAACCGCGGCTCGCGTAGATGCGCCAGAGGAAGAGCGCGAGGCCCGCGAGGCCGATGATCACGACGCCCACCGCGACGTTGCGGACCTGGTTCGCGTGCTCGTGCGTGATCCCGCGCTCCTCGGAGGGGAGCTGCGCGAGGTAGCGGGTCGAGGCGCGCTCGACCAGCCGCTCACGCGCCGCCTTCGCCCGATCGTCCTGCGGGAAGCCCTGCAGGTGGCTGGTATAGAGCGCGCCGAGCTCCGCGAGGCCGTCCTTGAGCAGCGCCACCTGCAGCAGCTGCTCGTGGGCCTCGTCGTCCTCCCAGCGATCGAGCAGCGCGTTCCAGCCCTTCGCGATCACGCCGTCGCCCTCGGCGCGCGCGGGCTTGAGGCCGTGCGACAGCCGCGTCTTGCCGCCCTTCTGCGCGCGGAGCTGCTCGAGCTCGGCGGGGACGGCCTGCAGCTGCGTCGGGGCAGCGGGCGCGCGCGGAGCGGCGGAAGGCGCGGGGATCAGCTTGGGGTGCGGCGCGGCGGCCGGGGTGGCAGGACCACCGAGCTTCGTCGACCGCGCGCAGGCCGCGCACGTGACGGCAGGCGCGCCGTCGACGACGGTCACGCCGGAGGGCTCGCCGAGCTGCCCGCACCACTCGCAGAGGAATTTCACGGAGGCGAAACGCTAGCCGATGGCACGCGGCTGCGTCACAGGATGTCGACCGCGACGGGCGTGAGCGTCAACACGAAGAGCAGGATCGTGGCCGCGACGATCAGCCGGCCCCGCCGCCCGAGCGGCCGCGCCGGATCGAGCACGGGCGGGTGCCCGAAGCCGACCATGCGCCAGGAGAGGAGCGCCCAGAGCAGCCAGCCGAAGCTCGAGAAGATCGTCAGGCCGAACAGCGCGAGCAGGCTGAATTTCCCCACGCGCTCGGCGGTCCGGCCGAGCGCGGCGAAGGCGACGTGACCGCCGTCGAGCTGGCCGATCGGCACGAGGTTGAGCGCCGTGACGTAGAGGCCGATGAGCGAGGCGTACGCGACGGGGTGGACCTGCACGTCCTGCGTCGCCGAGAGCCCGAGCACGAGCTTCTTGTAGAGCACGTAGACGAGCGGCTGCGGCTCCATGCCGAGGCCGAGCGTCCACGGCTCGGCGCCGGTCCACCAGCTCGTCCCGAGGTGGAAGAGCGAGAGGTTCCCGAAGAAGAAATTCGCCTCGACGGGCTGCTCGACGATGCGCGAGAGCGAGACGCCGAGCACCAGCAGCGGCAGCGCGACCACGGCGCCGGCGAGCGGGCCGGCGGCGCCGATGTCGACGAGGGCGGCGCGGTGCGGGATCCGCCCGCCCATCCGGATGATCGCGCCGAAGGTGCCGACGCCGAACGGCACGGGGAGGAAGAAGGGCCAGCTCGCCTCCACGCCGTGAAGTTTTGCCGCGACGAAGTGACCCATCTCGTGCGCGACCAGGATCCCGAGCAGCGTGGCGGCGTAGGGCACGCCGAGGCGCAGCGACGCGAGCAGAGAGTCAGGCGCGACCGCGAAGCCGGAGTCGACCGCGAAGCCGCCGCCCGCGTGGAGCGTCGTCACGATCGTCACGAGGAACAGGACGAGGTTCCAGACCGGCCAGCGCCGGCGACGCGCGGCCGACGGG
>CAYHCR010000342.1:0-4956 GCA_964354895.1 uncultured Myxococcales bacterium
TTCAGCTCGAGGCTCCGCCGCCGGCGCTCCTGCGCCCGCGCGTTGTCCCGCGCTCGTTCGGCGTCCGCGGCCTCGCGCGACGCGTCGCTCGCCGCCGCCGCGTCGACGAGCGCCGTCGTCTCCAGCAGGCCGGCCGCGAGCAGGTTCGCCGCGCCGAGGCCGACGATCGCCCACGCCGCGCCGTCGCGCCGATCGCTCGGCGCCACGATCGTGCCCGCGAAGGCCGGCACGACCGACGCGTCGGCGCGCCCGGCCTGGAGTCCGACCTCCCGCAGCGCGGCGCGGACCGCGTCGGGCAGGTTGCCCGGGTTCGAGACGCGCTCGACCGCGCGGTGAAGCGCCTCGGCACGGCGCAGATCGACGAGCGAGAGCCCGACGACCCACTCGCCGCCCGCGCGCGAGACCTCGCTGGTGACGACGCGCTGGGCGCCGAGCGCGCCACCGATCTCGGCCATGCAGGAGGCCGTCGCCTCCGCGCAGGCCCCGGCCGTGCGGCCGCTCTCCGCGAGCAGCGCCGTGACGTCCGCGCCAGAGAGCACCTCGGTCGTGTCGTCGGCGCCGAATTCGCCGGCGATCATCGCCGCGACCGCCGCTGCGATCGCGGGATCGCGGGGGTTCGTCGTCGTCGGCAGCACGGCGACCCGGGGGCGACGAGCGACGTCCCGCACGGCCGGCGTGCGCGAGCGGGCGACGAGCTCCCGCGTCAACGTCATCGCGAGATCGCCGAGCTGTTCGGGGAACTGCACGACCCGCGTCGCGCGCACGACGGGCGCGGCGCGCGCGACGTCGATCAGCACGGCAGAGAAGACGTAGGTGCCGCCGAGATCCACGAGCTCGGCCGCGAGCACCTCGTCGAGCCCGAGCGAACGCCCGAGCTCCGCGGAGCAACGCAGCTCTGCGCAGGTCGTGGCGCGTGCGGCCGTCTCGTCGCCGCCGAGCGCCGGGAAGTCACGCGCGGTGAAGCTCTGATACCCCGGCTGCTTCCCGAGCTCGTGCGCGAGGAGCACGTCGAGCGCGCCGACCTGCACGAACTCGAACGGTCCCTCGCGGTGCATCGGGAACACGCCGACGCGGCGCTCCTGCGCGCGCACCGACGACGGGAGCGCGAGGACGCAGAGCAGGGCGAGCAGCAGGGTGCGGCTCATCGCGCCACCTCGTCGTCGTACGTCAGCAGCCAGGCCACGCCTGCGCCGGCGACGAAGAGCCCTCCGGCGAAGAGCCCCTCACCCGCGCCGACCTCGAAGCGCGGCAGCGCGAGCTCCGCGCTGCTGGCGACCGGCTCGGTGGAGTAGGCGTGCATCACGAGCCCGGAGCCGAGCGCCGCGAGGCCGGCGCCGGTCCAGGTGAGCGCCCAGCCGAAGCCCGGGCCGTAGGGCTCGCTCGGGCCCGAGGCGACGATCGCCGCGATCGGCGCGGCGCGCGCGGCGCGCTCGTCGAAGAACGCCTCCTTGGTCGCGAGCCGCGCAGCTGCGGGCAGCTCTGCCGCCGTCGGCACGGTCTGTGCCGAGCGGGCGACGATCGCGCCGGTCGCCCGATCGAGCAGCGAGAGGCCGAACGTGAAGCTGCCCGCGCCCGCGGTGACGTCGCTCGCGACGATCAGCTCCACCCCTCGCGCCTCGCCGCGCGCGACGAGGCAGGTCGCGTCATGGCGCGAACAGGCGGGCGCCGCGCGCGCATCGGTGGGCAGCTGCGCGTCGGACAGCAGCGCCGGCCAGACCTCGAGGCCGTCGCGCCCCGCGAGCTCGCCGGCGACGACCGCCTCGAGGCCTCCCCCGGCGCCGTCGACCGCGCGCGTCGCCAGGACCGCGAGCGTGCGGGGGCGAGGGCCGGCCGGCCGGGGGCGCTCCGCCGCGTCGAACGCCTCCCGCAGCGTCGCGCGCGCCGCCTCGAGCAGCTCGCGCTCGTCGGTCACGCTCCGCGTCACGAGGGCCCGCGGGCGCGCCGCCTGGACGTCGAAGAGCGCGATCGAGAAGACCCAGCCGTCGCCCGCGGCGGCGAGCGAGGGGATCGCGACGAGCTGGAGATCGAGCGCGAGGCCCGTCTCGCTCAGGCAGGCTCCCGCGGCGCACGCGAGGAACGTCGGCTCGACCTCCGCGCCTGCGACGGCGGCGAGCTCCGGGCGCGAGAGCAGCTCGACCCCGTCCCGGTGGCCGGCCTCGGAGGCGAGCAGCGGGTTGAGGCCGGCGTGCGCCGCGGCGCCGGCGCCTCGGACGTCGAGGAGCGCCAGTCGGGTGCGCGGCGCGGCGCCGGCCGGGAGCGCGCCGAGCAGCGCGGTGCAGGCGAAGATCGCGGCGATGCAGTCCATGCGCCGGAGCGTGCGCTCCCTGCGACGATTCGGCAAGCGCTGCGCCCGTCAGCGCGACTCGTAGACCTGCTGCGACGGCAGCTCCAGCGCCGTCACGAAGCCGCCCTTGCCGCTGCCGGTGTCGAGGCCGACGACGCACGGGCCGTTCCAGAGATCATGCGTGTCCTCCGGCGTGTAGTTCGAGAGCTCCGGGGGCAGGCTCTTCGTGAGCGTGTGGCCGAAGACGACGAGCTTGCCGCGGTAGTTCGTCACGAAGTCGCGGTCGCGGCACCAGAGGATCCGCCGCGGATCGGCCGTCTGCGACGGGTGTTCCCATCCCGCGCCGTCCGGCGCCTTCACGAGGCCGCCGTGCACGTAGATCGCGTGCGCGTCCTCGTGGAAGAAGGGCAAGCTGCGCAGCCACGCGACGTGCGCGGGCGGAAAGAAATCTCCTGCAAACATGCGCCTGAGCTCGTCGGCGCCCGGTGGATCCCTGTGTCCCACGCCCGGGCCCGCCGGGACGTAGGAGCGCAGGGTCGGCGTGCAGCCGTTGCCCGCGGGGATCACGAAGCCCTCGAAGCCCTCGTCGATCACGCGCAGCCACGAGTCTTCATGGTTGCCGCGGAGCGTGACGACCTTCGCGGCGGTCTGCGTCGGCAGCGCGCGCAGCCAGTCGATCACCGCCGCCGAGTCGGGCCCGCCGTCGAGGTAGTCCCCGAGGAACACGAGCGTGTCATCGGCGCCGATCTCGGGCAGGCGCGCGATCAGCGTCGAAAGGTGCGGCAGGTCGCCGTGGATGTCGCCGATGGCGAAGGTGCGTCCGGGCATCCGCGCAGCCTATCAGCCCGGCCCCTTGGGCTCCTCGGCCGTCGCGCGCACGACGCGCAGCCGCTTCACGCGCTTGGGCGAGCGGTCGGCGATCGTGAAGACGAAGCCGTGGGTGCGCAGGCTCGCGCCCGCCTCGGGGATCTCGCCGGCGATCTTGTTCATGAAGCCCGCGAGCGTCTCGAACCCCTCGTCGACCGGCAAGGTCCCGTTCACCGCATCGTTGAACGTGCTGACCGCCAGCGCGCCGGAGACGAGCCAGCTGCCGTCGGGCTGCGGCTCCAGGTTCCGCGGCGCCGGCTCGTCGTGCTCGTCGCGGATGTCTCCGACGATCTCCTCGAGGATGTCCTCGAGCGTGACGAGGCCGACGAAGCCGCCATATTCATCGGTCACGATCGCCATGTGGATGCGCCGGCGCTGCATCTCGCGCAGGAGATGGCCGATGCGCGTGGCCCACGGCACGAAGACCGGCGGCCGGATCGCGTCGACGATCTTGATGAGCTCCGGGTGCGCCAGCAGCGGCACGAGATCGCGCGTGTGCAGCACCCCGACGATGTTGTCCGCGTCGCCCTGCCAGACCGGGAGGCGCGAGTGGCCCTCCTCGGCGAGCAGCCGCAGCACCTCGTCGGCGCCCGCGTCGATCGCGATCGAGACCACGCGCGTGCGCGGGATCATCACCTCGCGCGCGATCTTCGCGGAGAACTCGAAGAGCCCCTTGATCAGCTCTGCGGGCGGCGCGTCCTCGTCGCGTTTGCTCTGCTGCGTGAGGATCCGCTCGATGTCCTCGAGCGCGGGCGGCGCGTGGCGGAAGGTGATGACGCCGTGGGCGCCGACCACGCGATCCAGCAGGCGCTTGATGAGCCGCGCGACCGGGCCGACGAAGAAGCTCGCCAGCCGAACCAGGGGCGCGGCGCGCAGGGCCCACGGCTCCGGCTCCCGCACGGCGAGCGATCGCGGGACGAGCTCCACGAAGGAGAGGCCGGCCGCGAGCAGGCCGCCGATCGCGGCCGCGATCGCCGAGGAGACGCCCGGGCCCAGCCAGGTCGCGTCACCGACGTGGGGTTGAAGCAGCTGAAGCGAGATGACGCCCCCGAGCGCCGCCGCGACCGCGAGCGAGCCGATCGCGCCGCCGCGGACGGTCGCCGCGGTGCCCTCGAGATCCTTCTTGAGCGCGGAGAGCGAGCGACGCGGCAGGTCGGCGCGCTCCGCGAGGAGCTCCTCGGCGCGCTCCGGAGAGACGCCGGTCAGGCCCGCGTCGGCCGTCGAGAAGAGGGCGCGGAAGAGGAGGGCGATCGTCGCGATCGCGGCGAGGACCGCTTCGAAAGGCATGGCGGCCGCAGCCTATCGCACCCCCGCCCCGCGCGTGCTATCAACCGGCGTCCCGTCGGCCCACAGGAGCTCCCGTGCGCGCGCGCGTCTACGTCACTCTGAAGCGCGGGGTGCTCGACCCGCAGGGCAAGGCCGTCCAGCACGGGCTCGCCGCGCTCGGCTTCTCGGAGGTCGAGGACGTGCGCCTCGGCAAGTTCGTCGAGCTCGAGCTGACCTCGACCGATCCCGTCTCCGCGAAGGCGCGCCTCGAGGAGGCGTGCCGCAAGCTGCTCGCGAACACGGTCATCGAAGACTTCCGCGTCGAGCTCGAGGGCGTCTGATGCGCTTCGGCGTCGTCGTCTTCCCCGGCAGCAACTGCGACCAGGACGCGCTCCACGTCGTGCACGACGTGCTGCGCGAGCCCGTGCGCGCCAT
The DNA here is from genome assembly GCA_964354895.1 of uncultured Myxococcales bacterium. Lineage (GTDB taxonomy): Bacteria > Myxococcota > Myxococcia > Myxococcales > Vulgatibacteraceae > CAYHCR01. The sequence continues at coordinate 4,853 of CAYHCR010000342.1, forward strand.
CTGGCACAAGGACCGCGCGCCGCTCGACGTCGACTGCGTGATCCTGCCGGGCGGCTTCTCCTACGGCGACTACCTGCGCGCCGGCGCGATCGCCCGCTTCTCGC
>CAYHCR010000343.1:0-4956 GCA_964354895.1 uncultured Myxococcales bacterium
GGCGCCGGCCAACGCACGACGACCTTCTCGATCCCCTCGAACATCAGCGTGTTGTGCACCCAGCCGTGCCCGCCCTGGATGTTCGAGAGCGGCGACGAGGGGTGCGCGCCCCACGGCGAGCTCATCAGCCCGTAGGCCGCGCCCGGCCAGATGTTCACCGCGACCGCGCCGTAGCGCAGCTTCACGATCGCGCGCTCGACGAGCGCACCGAGCACCGGATCCTTCGCCGTCTTCGGGTGCACCACGATCATGGCGGAGAGCGTGCCCCAGAGCGTGTCGTTCACCCACGGCAGCGCCGCCTCGAGGAACGTGCCGACGTCGTCGCCGCCGAGCGAGACCTCCTGCAGCACGCCGCAGAACGGCTCGAGCGTGAAGGCCGGATCGTCCTTCGCGTAGGGATCGAGGCCGGCGATCAGCGTGAACGGCAGCTCGCCGTCGCCCGCCTTCGCCGCGCGGAGCTTCTTCCCCTCGGTCAGCGTCCGGTACCGATCGAACGCGCCCGGGTAGTACGCCTTGCGGGGCGTGGCCCGCTCGAGGAAGCCCTGCACGAGCGAGAGGAACTCCTCGCGCTGGGCCCAGCCCTTCGGCGTGACGAGCATCTTGCAAGCATTGCAATTGAACGACGCGTTGTTCGCGACCGCGCCCGCGACGTTGTCTGCGAGGCTCTCGAGCTCCTCGTGCGTGTACGGCCCCGGCACGATGATCACCGGCGTGATCGTGCCGAGCTCGGAGCTGATCTCCTTCTTGAGCAACGGCTCGTCCTTCGCGATCCGCGCCGCGCGCTCGGGCCCCGGCGGCCCCCAGACGATCGCGTCATGCGTCTTGTCCGAGCCGGTGATGTGCACCTCGTCGACGTCCGGGTGGTAGCAGAGGAACGAGCCCTCCTCCGCGCCGCCGTAGACGACCTGCAGGAAGCCGCGCTCGATCACGGCCGCGAACGCCTCCTCGAGGAACGGCCCGACGTAGGCGTTCACCGGGTTCATCTTCAGGATGCAGACCTTGCCCTCGTTGAAGAGCTTGGTCACGACGTCGAGCGGCGGGATCGAGTTCACGTTGCCCGCGCCGAGCACGAGGCTGACCTTGCCCTCGTGGTCGGCCTTCTTGTGGAAGCGCGCCCGCTCGGCGTCCACCCTCGCGGCGTCCCAGCCCTCGAGGAAGTGCACCTCTGCGGTCACGCCGGGGAACATCGCCTTGTCGAGCAGCCCGAGCGGATAGGCGAGCGCCTTCACGCGCCCGTCGACGGTGCGACCGAACGCCCCGGTGCGCGTCGTGCCCTGCTGCTCGATCTGCTCCATCGCCTCGATCACGAGCCGCAGCCCGCGCAGCGTGGTCCACGGACCACCGAGCCACTCCTCCGACTCCTGCGGAGAGCCCGGCGTGATGCCCTTCGCCGCGCAGGCCGCGAGCACGCTGCGCTCGGCGACCGCGTGGTAGCCGTCGAGCATCGTGCGCGCGAGCTGGATGCGCTCCCGCAGCGGGAGGCGGGCGAAGCCGCGGGCGTTCTTTCGGACGACGGCGACGGCCTCTTCGAGGCGCAGGCGCGTCGTGGGACCCGGCAGCTCGAGCGCAGCAGACATGCGTTCCTCCGATGGGGGGCAGATCCAAAACAGGCCGTCCGCCGACGGATCTTCAGACCTTGAAGCGCCGGATCTCGTCACCGAGCACGGTCGACTGCGCGGTCAGCGACTCGATCGCCGCCTCGAGATCCTGCGCCGATCGCTTCTGGCCCTCGGCGACGCGCTTGATCGAGCCGACGTTCGCGAGCACCTGCTCGGTGTTCTTCGCCTGCTCCTTCTGGGCGCGGTTGAGGTGATGGACCATCTCCGAGATGTTCTCGATCGAGCGCGTGATCTGGCGTGAGCCCTTGGACTGCTCCTGGCTCGAGCGCTCGACGTGCTTGGTGATGATCTTCATCTTCTCCGCGCTCTTCATGATCTGCTCGGAGCCGCGCGCCTGCTCGCCCGTCGCGCTCGCGATCTGCTGCACGGTCTCGGCGATCTTCTGGATCGCCTCGGTGACCTGACGCGATCCTCGCGCCTGCTCGACCGTCGCCCGCGCGATCGCCTTGACCATCTGCGTCGACTTGCTCGAGGACTCCGAGATCTTCTTGAGCGCCGTCTCCGCCTCGCCGCCGAGGCGCACGCCCTCATCCACCGCCAGCACGCCGCGATCGACCGCCTGGATCGCGTTGCGTGACTGCTCCTGCACCGACTGGATCAGCTCCGCGATCTCGCGCGTCGAGGTGCCGGTGCGCTGCGCGAGATCCTTGATCTCGTCGGCGACGACCGCGAAGCCCTTGCCGTGTTCGCCCGCCTGCGCGGCGATGATCGCGGCGTTGAGCGCGAGCAGGTTCGTCTGCTCCGCGACGTCGTCGATCACGTTGACGATCTTGCCGATCTCCGCGATGCGTCGGCCGAGCGCCTCGATCACACCGGCCGCGCTCAGCGACGAGTCGCGGATGCGCGTGATGCCGACGAGCGTCTTCTGCAGCGCGGCGACGCCGGTGTCGGCGTCGCTCGAGACGAGCTCGGATAGTTTTGCCGTCTCATTCGCGTTCGTCTCGACCTGGCCGATCGAGACGTCCATCTCGCTCATCGACGAGCTGGTCTCTTCGGCCGTCGAGGAGAGCTCGTCGACGCGCCGGTTCACCTCGCGGATCGAGAAGGTCATCTGCTCGATCGCGCTGGTCGTCTCCTCGACGCTCGCCGCGAGCGACTGGATGTTCTCCGCGACCTCGTCGTTCGTCGCCGCCATCTGCAGGATGGAGCTCGACGACTCCTCGGCGCTCTGGGCGAGGACCTCGACGTTCTCCGCGATGCCCTTGAGCGAGCCGTTGATCTCTTCCAGCGCCGTCGAGGTGTCCTCGACCGCGCGCCACGTCTCTCCCGCGCCGCGCGTGACCACCTCGCCCGTCGCGCGGATCCGCTCGATCACCTGGCCGATCGCCTCGGTCACGCCGCGCACGCGCGCGAGCGTCTCGTTGAGGTTCTGGCCGACCCGGTTGAGCGACTCGGCCATCGACGCGAGCTCGTCGTCGCCCCGCACGTCGACGCGGGTCGTGAGATCTCCGTCGGCGTAGCGACGCGCGACGAGCTGCATCCGGTCGAGCGGCCGGCCGACGATGAAGACGGAGATCAGCGTCGCGAAGAGAAAGAACAGCAGGGTGCCGATCGCGAGCGCGCCATACATCGAGACGCGGACCTGCCAGAGCTGGGCGTCGACGACGCGCCGAGACAGCCCGAGCTGGACCCATCCGACGACCGCGCTGCGCCCGTCGCCGCCGAGCTTGAGCTCCTCCTCCGGCAGCTCCTTGCGCTCGACCGGGACGAGGTAGTGCACGAGCGCGAGCTCGGCGTCCTGCAACACTTCTCGCCTCGGCGTGACCAGGCGATCGAAGCTCTCCGGCCGCGCGCCCTCCGGGAGCGCCCGCGCCCCCTGCCGCGTCAGCACCTCGCCCGGCTGCCCGCGATCGTCCGCCAGATAGAGCGTCGCGTAGGCGATCTCCTGGTCGTAGGCGAAGAGCTCGCGGATCTCCTGGTTCGCGGCGGACAGCGCGCTCCCCGAGGGCCCCTGCAGGAAGCTCGTCCGCGCCCGCGCCGCGAGCGCCAGCGCCTCGCTGCGCGCCCGGCTCTCGAGCCCCGCGACGAGCGCGTCCTCGACGCGGCCGGTCACGAAGAGCGTCAGGAAGACGAGCAGGACCGCGAGGACCGACGGGTAGCTGAAGACGAGGACCCGCTTGAGGCCGAGGCCCCGCAGGCGCGCGAAGAGCTCGTCGAGCATCAATCCCTCGGGACGGCCCCGCGCCCCAGACGGCGGCCGGGAGACGCGTCAGTTCTTTACGACGGCGAACCGGAAATTCGGGTAGCCGGCCATCGCCGCCGTCTTCATCACGGGCGCGAGCAGCGTGAAGGTCGCGCCTCGATCGGCGAGCAGGAAGATCACGTCGTCATTCTTGCTCAGACCGGCCGACTGCGCCTGCCGCGCCGCGCGCAGCTGGTTGAGCTTGTCGTACAGCGGCACGATCTTGTCGCCCTCCATCGGCGCGTCGATCTTGCCGTTCTTCACGTTGCAGATCGGGACCTTCTCGACCTGCAGGTCGTCGGGCGTGATCGTCACCGAGACGGAGAGCTCGAGCTTCTGCTGCGTGCCCGACGCCGGGAGCTTGATCTTGGCGCCCGCGTCGAACTCCATCTCCTGCTCGACGAAGCCGATCAGCAGGAAGAAGAGCAGGTTCGTCAGGATGTCGATGAGCGCCACGAGGTTGAGTGAAACATCAAACTCGCTGCCTCCCCCGCCTCCGCCAGCCATCGATCACTCCTTCTCGGCTTTGACGAGATCCGCGACGACCACCTTCGGGAAGAGGCGCAGCCGCTTGCTCTCGCTCTCCTTGCGCTCGCGCGTGGCGTCCATCACCTGGATGATCAGCTCGTACGTCGTCGTCTCGTCCGGCACGATCATCACCGTGTCCGAGCCCGGGAACTCGAGCTTCACCTTCTCCACCGCCGCGGTCAGCGCCGGCAGATCGTAGGCGCCGTCCTTCTTCGCGATCGTCTGCCGCACCGCGGCGATCCTGGCCGGATCGGCCGCCTCGTTCATGCCCGCGTTGAGCTTCAGCGCGTCGGGCGTGATCTGGATGTTCAGCGTGATGGTGTCTGCCTTGGGCGGCGTCGGCTCCCCGTCGGACTGGATGGGCACTGTGACGGAGAGGAAGCTGATGATCGCCGCGCGCCCGCCCACCTTGAGCAGCGTGGGCAACGAGGCCAGCGCGTGCTCCAGCTGCTCCAGCTCGTCGTTCACCGCGATGCGCAGCGCCTGGAAGGTGCGGGTGGCGACGTGGATGTCCTTGGGCCAGGCCTTGCGACCGAAGCCGGCCTTCACCGCGTCCACGGCCGCGAAGGTCGTCTTGGGCAACCGGGCCTTGAGCTCCCGCGCGATGCCCCGCGAGTGGCGCTCGTC
>CAYHCR010000344.1:0-4942 GCA_964354895.1 uncultured Myxococcales bacterium
CGGCGGGACGCTATCGCCCGGGATCCGGGCGGGCAAACGGCAAGCGTCGATCAGGCCGCGCGGGCGGGGCGGCGCAGCACGCGCTCGCGCTCGAGCGCGGAGAGCAGCGTCGCCGAAGCGACGAAGGCGGCCTCGCGCTCGTCCTCGCAGAGCTCGAGCGCGTCGTCGTAGAGCGATTCACCGAGCTCCGCGACGGCCTCCAGGAGCTGCCGGCTCGCCTCGCGTCGTTCGATCTGCGCCGCCGTGAGCGGGATTCGGGAACCCATCGCGACAACCCCCGGGCGGCAAAGACGTCACCGCGTCCTTGAGGCTTGTGCACGGGCGGGGCCACGCAGGCGCGCCCGCCGGGCCTCCGCGCAACCGCCCGTTCCAACGCCGCTTCCGCGGCTCCCACTCGCTCGCACCCCGTGATCGATGCACAGACGCCCGCTGCGATTCGGCGGTTTTCCAAGGCGTGCTGCACCTGTTTGCGTAGCGCCTTGACCGCTTCGAGCCCGAACGGCAGCGTGGGCGCGTGAACGGCTTCAAGTACCCCTGCCCCAGCTGCGGTCACTCCATCCACGTCGACGAGACGCGCTGCGTCGCCTGCGGCATCGACGCGCCGGGCCCGCCCGGGGAGCCCAAGAGCGACACCGACCGCAACCAGGTCCCGAAGGCGGAGGGCTGGTTCCCGACCGGCCTCGTGATCGCGCTGGCGATCTACGGCGCCGCTGCTTTTGGCTTCATGGAGCTCGAGAAGCGCACCTCTCCCGAGTACGAGGCCGCACACCTGATGGTGCAGGCAGAGCGGCTGCTGGAGCCCGACGACGGCGTGAGCGTGCCGCCGGAGAACCTCGCCAAGGCGATGGAGCTCTACCTCCAGGCGACCGTGCTGATGCAGGACGAGGGGCCGTTCTGGGCGCGCCTCGAGCTGATCGGCCGCCGCTTCCACGACCGCAAGCTGACCGTGCCCCCGGAGCTCGAGCGGCGCGTGAGCTTCCTCGCGACCGGCCGACGCAACCGGCTGCAGGCCGACCAGACCAACCTGCTGGTGAGCACGCCGCAGGACCGCTGGGACATCAACGGGCTCTTCAAGCTCAAGGACCGTGGCGTGCAGCTCCTCAAGCTCGGCGCGGCGCTGATCTTCGTCGTGTACGGCTGGTGGTGGTGGCAGCGGCGGCGACGCGGGAACCAGAAGGCGAGCTACGACCGCGGCGGTCCGAAGGGCGGTCGCTGACGCTCCCGAGGAGGGCGCTCCCCGCCTTGCCACTCCGCGGGCGGCAGGTGTAGGAACCGCGCCATGCGAAACCTCCCCTTCGTCCTCGTCGCCTGCGTGGTCCTCTCGCCCCTCGCCGCCTTCGCGGAGGAGGCCGGCAAGCTGGCCGCGGGCGCTCCGCTCAAGTCGTTCGTGCCCGCGGGCGTCGCCACGACCGCGGCCCCGGCGCGCAAGCCGTACGGCGCGAAGATCGTCGGCGCCGAGGCGATCGGCCTCGAGAAGGTGATCGCCGACGCCGACAAGCTCGCCGGGAAGACCGTGGTCGTCGAGGCCGACGTGAAGGCGGCCTGCACGAAGAAGGGCTGCTGGATGGAGCTCGCCGCGGGCGAAGGCCGCAAGGCGCGCGTGACGTTCAAGGACTACGGCTTCTTCGTGCCGCTCGACTCGGCCGGCTCGAAGGCGCGCGTCGAGGGCGTCGTCGAGGTCAAGAAGCTCGAGAAGAAGGACGTCGAGCACTACGAGTCCGAAGGCGGCAAGATCGCTGACAAGGCGGCCGACGGTTCGGCGCGCGAGATCCGGATCGTCGCCTCGGGCGTCGAGCTCTGGCGGACCTCGGGCGGCTGAAGGTCGCTGAGCGTCGTCTGAAAGTTGTGCAAGTTCCAGTCGAGTGCGACGCGCCTGCCGGGCGCGTCCTGCGTCGAATGCGACGCGCCTGCCGGGCGCGTCCTGCGTTTGGGGGAATGGGATGCGTCGTTCGGGTCTGCTCGCTGTCGTCTTCTTCGGCGTGTTCGTCGCCGCCTGCTCCTCCACGCCCGACGTCGGGGACGGCGCCGAGGGGGCCCTCTCGTTCGGCGTCACGACGCCGACCGGTGAGACCGACGCGCAGCAGCACGTCGACGGGATCGCGCGCGCGCTCTCGGACGCCATCGGCCGACCGGTCAAGGGCCGCGTCTTCGGCAGCTACGAGGCGCTCTCCGACGCCATCGCCGCCGGCGAGGTCGATCTGGCGTGGATGCCGCCTCTCACCTACGTGCGCGCGGCCCGCAAGGCCGCCGTCGTCCCGCTCCGCAAGGCGACGCGCAACGGCAATCCTTCCTACAAGGCCGTGATCTTCTCCCGCGCCGACAAGAGCTACGGCTCGCCGGGCGATCTCTCCGGCGCGCGGATGGCGTGGGTCTCGCCCTCTTCGTCGTCGGGCTACCTCTTCCCCAAGGCGCTGCTGATCGAGGCCGGCGTGCAGCCGGACACCTTCCTCGGGGCGCAGGACTTCCTGGGTGACCACGAGGCGGTCTGCAAGGCGGTGCTCGAGGGCAAGGCCGACGCGGGCGCGACCTTCACGGACGACGTCTCGGTCGGCAGCCCGGCAGAGGTGACGGCGTGCCGCACCGTGCTGCCGGCGGACGGCGCGAAGCTCAAGGTGCTCACGGCGACCGACCCGGTCCCCGCCGACGTGATCGTCGCGCGCGCGGAGCTCTCCGACGGCACGCGCCGCGCGGTCTCCGACGCGCTCGACAAGCTCTCGCTGCAGGGCGACTTCAAGAAGACGATCGGCGATCTCTTCCACGCCGACGGCCTCGTGCCGGCCGACAAGAAGGACTTCGCCCCGGTCGAGCGCGCGCTCGCGCTGCTGGAGCCCGTCGCCGCCGCCAAGGAGTGAGGTCGCAGGTGGCGTGACGCGGCGCCGGGGGGCGCGCGTCGGAAGGGACGCGGTGCGCGTGCGTGGAGTCGGCGGCGCCCTCGACGTGGCTGGCTCGCGTCGGGCACGCGCTGCACCTGCACGCGGACGAGCGGCGGCCCTTCGGCCTGCTGTTCGTGCAGCTCTTCTTCGGCTCCGCGCTCTTCGTGCTGGGCCGCACCGTCCGCGACACGCTGCTGCTCTCGCGCTGGCCGATCGAGGCGCTGCCGTGGCTCTTCGTCGCCTTCGGCGTCGCCTCCGGGCTCGCGGTCGTCGTCTACGCGCGCGTCGCGGATCGACTCCCGCGCGCGGGGCTCTTCGCGGGCACCGCTCTCCTCGCCGTCCTGCTCTATCTGGGGACCTTTGCAGGCGCAAAGCTGGGCCTCTCGTTCGTCTACCCGCTCTTCTGGGTGGGCAGCGAGGTCGTCGCGAACCTGCTCTTCGTCCAGCTCTGGACGATCGCGAACGAGCTCTTCGACGCCCGGGCCGGTCGGCGGATTTTCCCGATTCTTGCGGCCGCACGACTGCTCGCGATCATCGCGGTGGGGCTCGCCTCCGGCGCAGCGGTCCGCCAGCTCGGCACCGAGCAGCTGCTGCTCGTGCTCGTCGCGATCGCCGCGATCATGGCGGGTCTCGCCCGCTCGATCGCTCGGACGCCGCTCCCCGCCTCCGCGCCGATCGCCGCGACCCGCCGCCGCTCCGCCCGCCCGCCCGCGGTCCTCGCGGACGGCTACGTCCGCGCGCTCGCGCTATTCCTGCTGCTGCTCTTCTCTGCGCTCACGCTCGGCGACTATCTCTTCAAGAGCGTCGCGCGGGCCACCTACCGCGAGGACGAGCTCGCTCAGTTCTTCGCCCTCTTCTATGCGGGCACCGGCGGCGCTTCGCTGCTCCTGCAGCTCTTCGTGACGGAGCGCGTGCTGCGGCGCTTCGGCGTCGGCACGGGCGTCGGAATTCTCCCGGCCGTCTTCGGCGCGGCGGCCGGCGCGCTCGTCGGGCTGCCGCACCTCGGCGTCGCGACCGCGATGAAATTCGCCGACAACGGCCTGCAATTCACCCTGCACGAGACCTCCCTGCAGTCGCTCTACGGACCGTTCGCGCCGGAGGTCCGCGCCCGGACGCGCGCGCTGCTCGACGCGGTCGTGAAGCCGGCGGCGTACGGCGTCGGGGGGCTCCTGCTCGCGCTGCTCGCCTCCCGCGTCTCGCTGGAGGGGCTCGCGGCGCTCGCGGCGCTCGGCTCGGCCGGGGCGCTCGCTGCGGCGGGGCTCGTCCGCTCGCGCTACGTGCATGCGCTCGAACAGCGGCTCGGGACGCGCGGGGCGTCGACCGCCTGGATGCTCGACGCCGACCAGCGCCGCCTCTTCGCAAAGCTGCTCGCGCAGGGCGATCCGCGCACGGCGATCCCCGCGCTCGAGGCGCTGCACCAGGACCCGGGCCCGGAGTTGCAGGCGATCATCGGTCGGCTCGCCGACCACCCGGATCCGGGGCTGCGCGCCGCGGCGCTCCGCCGGCTCGCGCTCGTGCCGTCGACCGATCCGGCGCTCGTGCGGCCCTCGCTGCATTCGCCCGATCCGGCGGTGCGGGCGGCGGCGCTCGAGGCGCTCGCGGCGCTCGACGGCGCGCGTGCAGTGCCGCAATTCGCGGCGGCCTTCGACGATCCCGACGAGCACGTCCGCGTGGTCGCGGTCGGCGGCGCGATCCGCGCGGGCGGCGTGGCGGGCGCGATGGAGGCGGTGCCGGTGCTCACGCGCCTGCTCGCCTCCCCGGAGCTCCCGCGGCGGATCGAGGCGGCGCGGGTGCTCGGCGTGATCGGTGCGGAGGCGGCGCGCGTGCTCTCCCGCCTGCTGGATGACCCCTCGGCCGAGGTGCGTCGCGCGGCGCTCGCGGCGACGACGAGCGCGCCCGATCCGGATCGAGTGCCACACCTGCTCACCGCGCTGCAGGACCGCGGCACGAAGGACGCGGCGGCGTCGGCGCTGGCGGCGGTCGGCCCCGCGGCGGTGCCCGCGCTGGCGGCCGCGCTCGCCGTGCCCGAGACCCCGCAGCGGCTGCGGCTCGCGCTCCCCCGCATCCTG
>CAYHCR010000345.1:0-4934 GCA_964354895.1 uncultured Myxococcales bacterium
AGAGGCCGAAGAAGAACGAAGGGCCGAAGTCGGGGCCCGAAGGCAGTTGAGCGAACGGCGTGGCGCCCGCCGATGAGGGCGCTCCGGGGTAAGACCGGACGAGGCTTCCTCGCTGCGGGCGTAGCGTCCTGCGGCAATCCCACGAGGGGCGAAGACATGGCAGAGACGACGGCGGGCGCAAAGCTGACCCGCGAGTACGAGACGATTTACCTCACGAAGGCGGAGCTCACGACCGAGGCGCTCGACAAGATCAAGGAGCGCGTCAAGGGCATCGTGGAGCGCGAGGGCGGCCGGGTCATCAAGTTCACGACCTGGGGCAAGAAGAAGACCGCGTTCCCGATCCTCAAGCAGCCCCGCGCGATCTTCGTGCACGTCAGCTACCTGGGCGGCGGCACGGCGGTCTCCGAGGTCGAGCGCAACCTCCGCAACCTCGAAGAGGTCACGAAGTTTCAGACCGTGAAGCTCGCGGAGAACGTGAACCCCGAGTCGCGCCCCACTGAGGCGGACGTGGTGCTCGAGGGTGACCGCGAAGACGAGCGGCCTCCGCGCGAGGCGCGTGAGTCCGACGAGGCGGCCGATACGGGCCCCGACGCGGAGTCGGCTGGTGAGGAAGCGCCTGCTGTCGAGGCGCGGGAGTAATCCCCTTCGGGTGTGGCCTGGCCACGCCCTCCGGCGCCTACGGGGCGTCGTGATCCGAGAAGGAGCACTACATGGCGTTCGAGAAGCGTGAAGGCGGCGGTAAGGGCGGCGGGGGCGGCGGCGGCCGTGGCGGTTCCCGCGATGGAGCCGATGGCGGCGGACGGCGCGGCTTCGGCCGCAAGAAGGTCTGCCGGTTCTGCGCCGACAAGGCGCAGAAGGTCGACTACAAGGACTACGGGACGCTGAAGTACTTCGTCACCGAGCGCGGCAAGATCATCCCGCGCCGGATCAGCGGCAGCTGCGCGCTGCACCAGCGGCAGCTCGCGATCGCCATCAAGCGCGCGCGGCAGCTCGCCCTGCTCCCCTACACCATCACCCACGCGTAAAAGGAGGCCTGCCATGAAGGTGATTCTGAGAGATGACGTCGCGGGCCTCGGCAAGACGGGCGAGGTGGTCGAGGTCAAGCCGGGCTACGGGCTGAATTTCCTGATCCCGCGCAACAAGGCGGTCTCGGCGACGGCGGGCAACGTCCGGCGCGTCGAGCACGAGAAGTCGGTCGCGCTCGCGGCGCAGGCGAAGTTCAAGGCCGGCGCGACGGACATCGCGAAGCGGCTCGCCTCGGTCGAGATCAAGATCGCGCGCAAGGTCGGTGACCAGGACAAGCTCTTCGGCTCCGTCACGGTCAGCGACATCCACGAGGCGCTCGTGGCGATGAAGCACACGATCGACCGCCGGTCGATCCACCTCTCCGAGCCGATCCGCGCGCTCGGGACGTTCGAGGTCGCGGTCAAGCTGCACGCCGAGATCGTCCAGAACATCAAGGTGACGGTCGTCAAGGAGTAGTCCTCCTCGATCGCCGGACCCTTCGACGGGCCGCGCTCCTCGCGCTGCTTCGCTCCCCCGAGCGAGGCGTCGAGGATCGCGGCCCGTCCGTTTTCGCGCTTCCCTCCGCGGGCGCGGCGGGCAAGATCGGAGCCTCCATGCGACCGGACGCAAGACGCGGCGAGTCCCCGCGCACGAGCCTCTTCGATCTCGATCTCGAGCGCGCGCTGCTCGGCGCGCTGCTGCTCGATCCGGCGCGCACCGACGACATCGTCGAGGTCCTCAAGAGCGAGGACTTCTACGATCCGATCCACCAGCACCTCTTCGAGGCGATCCAGGGCACCGAGGATCGCGCCTCGATCACGCCGAGCGTGGTGAAGGCAGCGCTGTCGGCGAAGGGGCGGCTCGACGCGGCGACGGCCGACCGGCTGCGCACGATCGAAGAGTCGAGCTTCACCGCCGCGGGCATCCGCGAGCTCGCCGCGGCGATCGCCGACAAGTCGGCGCGGCGGCGCGTCGTCGAGTTCGCCGGCAAGCTCGGCGAGCTGGCCGGCGCCGCAGAGCTGTCCACGGCGCAGCTCTTCGATCGGGCGGAGCAGCTCGCGTTCCAGACGACGGAGCGATCGCGCCGGAGCGAGCCCCGGCTGCTCGAGCACGTGCTCGGCGAGACGCTGCCGATCATCCACAAGATGTCGCAGTCGCACTCGTCGGTGACGGGGCTCTCCACCGGCATCCTCGATCTCGACGACAAGACGACCGGCTTTCACCCCGGCGAGCTCTTCATCCTCGCGGCGCGCCCCGGCGTCGGGAAGACGTCCCTCGCGATGAACATGGCGCTGCACGCCGCCGTGCGGGCCGATCCGCCGCGCACCGTCGCGGTCTTCTCGCTCGAGATGCCCTCGACGCAGCTCGCCTTCCGCATCATCTGCTCGGAGGCGCGCATCTCGCAGAGCAAGCTCCGCACCGGCCGCCTCTCCGACTACGACCTCAACCTGATCGCGGAGCACATCAGCGCGCTCTGGAAGGCGCCGATCTTCGTCGACGACACGGGCTCGCTGTCGATCCTCGATCTGCGCAGCAAGTCCCGCCGGATCACGCAGCAGATCACGCAGCTCGGGCTGCCGCCGCTCGGGCTCATCGTCGTCGATTACCTCCAGCTCATGCGCGGCACCGGCAGCGAAGACGCCCGGCACCTCGAGATCGCGGAGATCTCGCGCGGGCTCAAGAGCCTGAGCAAGGAGCTCTCCGTCCCGGTGCTCGCGCTCTCGCAGCTCTCGCGCGACGTGGAGAAGGGCAAGCGCAAGCCGCAGCTCTCGGATCTCCGCGAGTCCGGCTCGATCGAGCAGGACGCCGACTGCGTGATGTTCATCCACAAGGACCCGGAGAACGTGCCCAAGGGCGGCCTCGGCGGGCCGATCGAGGTGGAGCTGATCATCGCCAAGCAGCGCAACGGGCCCACGGGTGACATCGATCTGCTCTTCATGAGCGAGTACACTCGCTTCGAAAACGTAGCGCGGGATGTGAGCGGTCCGCCGTCGGGGTAACACGCCCGGAGGCGAAGGGGAGTCTGCATGGCCGACGCCGCAAAGGTGCTCGCCGTCGACGACGATCCGCACACGCGGGGGCTGCTCTCGGAGCTGCTCGAGTCGATGGGCTACGCGGTGCAGACCGCGTGTGACGGCGAGGAGGCCCTCGTCGCGGTCGCGTCGTTCCGACCGGACGCAGTGCTGCTCGACGTCACGATGCCCAAGCTCGACGGCTTCGCGGTCCTGTCGCGCCTGCGCGGTGACGAGGCGACGCGCGATCTGCCGGTGCTGCTCGTGACGGCGATCGGCGAGCTCCACGGAAAGCTCCGCTGGCTCGGCGGCGGCGCGACCGACTACCTGACCAAGCCCTTCCGGCTGCACGAGCTGCAGGCGCGGCTCGAGGTGGCGCTCTCGCTCGCGAAGACGAAGTCCGCGCTGCGCGAGGCCGAGGAGCGGCTGCACGCGGCGGGCCTCGGCGGCTCGCCGGGCACCTTCGCCGAGCTGCGGGAGGCGCTGCAGTACGAGCTCGGCCGCGCGAGGCGCTACGGCCGGACGCTCGGCGCGATCGTGCTGGAGCTCAGCGGGCTGCCGGACGTGCAGGCGGCCGGCGGGCGCGACGCGGTGCTCACCGCCCGCGACCTGGCGCTCACCGCGATCCGCGAGGCGCTGCGCGAGACCGACCGGCTCTTCGACATCGGCGACGACGAGCTGGTGCTGCTGCTGCCGGAGACGGATCGCGCGGGCGTGGAGTCGTGCGGGCAGCGGATCGTGATGGGCATCGCGCTGACGGCGCCGGGGCTGACGGGCCACTTCGGGCTCGCGGCCTTCCCGGAGGTGCCCTTCGAGCTGGCGGCCGCGCTCCTGCAGGCGGCCGAGGCGGACCTCGAGCGACGACGCGGGTAGCCGTGCCGGCCTGCGGCGTGCTCTCTTCTGCGCATGGCCGACGTGCCCGCGAAGCCCTTCCCGACCCTCGACGCCGACACGAAGCGGCGGCTCGCCGCGATCGACCCGTGGGCCGGGAAGCTGGTCCGCGTCCTCGACGAGCTGATCCCGATCCCGGGCACGAACCAGAAGGTCGGCGTCGACGCGATCGTCGGCTTCTTCCTGCCGGGCGCGGGCGATCTCATCACCGGCGCCGGCTCGATCTCGATGCTCTTCCTCGCGCTCAAGCACCGCATCCCGACCGTCGTGCTCGGCCGGATGATCGTGAACATCTTCGTCGACATGCTCGCCGGCACGATCCCGGTCGCGGGCGATCTCTTCGACGTCTTCTTCCGCAGCAACCGCCGCAACCTCGATCTCATCGAGGCGTACAAGGGCGATCCCTCGAAGAAGCCGTCGACCGTCGACTACGTGCTCGTCGCCGTCGGGCTCGGGCTGGTCGCGCTCAGCGTCGTGCTGCCGTTCCTGATCTGGGGGACGATCGGCACGGCGGCGTACCTCGCGGTGCGTGAGCTGCTCGGCCTCGGGGCGCCGACGCCCTGATCAGAGGAGCGCGCGCAGCACGTGGCACTTGAGGTACTCGGTCTCCGGCACCAGCGGCAGCACCGGATGATCGCGCGCCGCGCCGCGCCGCTCGAGCAGCTGCACGGGCCGCTTCGCGTCGACGATCACCTCTTCGAGCAGCGCCTCGAAGAGGTCGCGCGTGAATTTTCCGGAGCAGGAACAGGCGACGAGCACCCCGCCGGGCTGCAGCAGCTTGAGGCCGCGCAGGAAGAGCTCCTTGTAGGCGCGGCGGGCCGCGGCGACGTCGCCCTTGCGCTTGGCGAACGCAGGCGGATCGATCACGACCGCCTCGAAGCGCTCGCCGGCCTGCTCGAGCCGGCGCAGCTCGTCGAAGCCGTTGCCCTCGATCACCTCGACCGTGCGCCCGTTCGCGACGGCGTTCGCGCGCAGCTGCGCTGCTGCACCCGCGTCCTGCTCGATCGCCGTCACGTGGCCGGCCCG
>CAYHCR010000346.1:0-4928 GCA_964354895.1 uncultured Myxococcales bacterium
GACCATTTGATGAATGGCGGCTTTGGGAGTTGGCTGCTGGAAGCGACAACCATTCGCCCTGATCTGTTAGCCCGACTCAGGATTAAGGCGCTTGATTCAAGTGTTTGCGGCATGGTTGCCAAGCAAGCAACCATGAATGCCCAAGGTGGGCTCAGCGAGGAGATGTTGTGCGCATAGCAATTCTCGGCGCCACCAGCGAGATCGCCAGGGGCGAAGGCAGCCGCCGCCCGCGCGTGAGCAGCGCCGGGAGGGGCTCGCCGTCGCAGAGCTCCAGCGCCAGCCACACCGTGCCGCCGTCGTCACCGGCGTCGAAGATCTGCGCGATCCCGGGGTGGGTGAGCCGCGCCGCCGCGAGCGCCTCCGCCGTGAAGCGCTCCCGCGCCGCGCCGAGCTGCGCGAATTCCGGCCGGATCAGCTTGACGGCGACGGACCGCCCGAGGCGCTCGTCCTGGGCCTTCCAGACCTCGCCCATCGCGCCGTTGCCGATCAGCCGGACGAGCCGGAAGCGGCCGCCCAGCGTGCGCTCCACGTTCATGTGCTCGCCTCCAGGGCCGCGCCCAGCCTACCCTCCGCCCATGCCCACGTCCCCGGCCGACGACAACGAGCACTTCGACGTTCCGGCAGAGCTTCCGCTCCTGCCGATCCGCGATCTCGTCGTCTTCCCGCACCTGATCGTGCCCCTCTACATCTCCCGCGACGTCTCCGTCGCCGCCGTCGAGGAGGCGCTCGCCGGCGATCGCATGCTCTTCCTCGCCGCGCAGCGGGACGTCTCCGACGAGAACCCGAGGCCCGCAGGACTGCACGCGGTGGGCACCGTCGGCATGATCCTGCGCCAGCGCCGCCTGCCGGACGGCCGCACGAAGATCCTCGTGCAGGGCGTCGGCCGCGCGCGCATCGACGACTGGGTCCGCGAGCGGCCGAGCCTGCGCGTGAAGCTCTCCCGGATCGACGAGCCGGTGCTCGAGCAGCTCACGGTGGAGATCGAGGCGCTCATGCGCTCGGCCCGCGACGCGCTGGAGAAGCTGATCGCGCTGGGCCGCACGAGCTCGCCGGACGTCATGCTCGTCATCGGCGGCATCGGAGACCCCGGCCGGCTCGCGGATCTGGTGGCGAGCAACCTCGCGCTCAAGGTGCCCGACGCGCAGGAGATCCTGGAGACCGCGGAGCCCGTCGCGCGGCTCGGCAAGGTCGTCGACCGGCTCCGCAAGGAGCTCGCCGTCCAGCAGATGCAGCAGAAGATCCAGTCGCAGGCCAAAGAGGAGATGAACCGCACGCAGCGCGAGTACTACCTGCGCGAGCAACTGCGGCAGATCCAGGGCGAGCTCGGCGAGTCGGACGGCAAGGCGGAGGAGGTCAGCGAGCTCCGCAAGAAGATCGACGAAGCCGGCATGCCCAAGGAGGCGCTCGAGGAGGCGCAGAAGCAGGTGCGCAGGCTCGAGGCGATGCACCAGGACTCCGCCGAGGCCGCGGTGATCCGCGCGTACGTCGAGTGGCTCGTCGAGCTGCCGTGGGGCAAGCAGAGCGAAGACGTGCTCGATCTGATCGCGGCGCGGAAGATCCTCGACGAGGACCACTTCGGGTTGCCGAAGGTGAAGGAGCGCCTGCTGGAGTTCCTCGGCGTGCGCAAGCTCAAGGCGGATCTGAAGGGTCCGATCCTCTGCCTCGTGGGGCCGCCCGGCGTCGGCAAGACGTCCCTCGGGCGCTCGGTCGCGCGCGCGATGGGCCGCACCTTCGTGCGTGCGTCTCTGGGCGGCGTGCGCGACGAGGCGGAGATCCGGGGCCACCGCCGGACGTACGTCGGCGCGATGCCCGGCCGGATCATCGCGGGGCTCAAGCAGGCCGGCACGAGGAACCCGGTCTTCCTGCTCGACGAGCTCGACAAGCTCGGCAGCGACGGCCGCGGCGATCCCTCCGCGGCGCTGCTCGAGGTGCTCGATCCGGAGCAGAACGGGAAGTTCCGCGACCACTACGTGAACCTCGACTTCGATCTCTCGAAGGTCCTCTTCATCGCGACCGCAAACGTGCTCGACGGGATCCCCGGGCCGCTGCGCGACCGCATGGAGGTCATCACGATCGCGGGCTACACCGAGCGCGACAAGCTCTGGATCTGCAAGCGACACATCCTGCCGAAGATGCTCTCCGAGCACGGCCTGACCCCCGCGCTGCTGGAGATCACCGCGCCCGCGCTCCAGGCGGTCATCCGCGGATACACGCGGGAGGCCGGCCTGCGCAACCTCGAGCGGCTCGTCGCCGCGCTCTGCCGCAAGGTCGCCCGAAAGGTGGCGGAGGGGCGCACGCGGCGCACCGTGATCTCGGCGAAGAGCCTCGCGCGTTGGATCGGCCCGCCGCGCTGGGTCGACACCGAGGCGGGCACGCACGACGAGGTCGGGCAGGTCACGGGGCTCGCCTGGACGCAGGCCGGCGGCGAGATCCTCACGATCGAGGTCGCCGCGATGAAGGGCAAGCCGGGGCTCGTGCTGACCGGGCAGCTCGGCGACGTGATGAAGGAGTCGGCGCGCGCGGCCCTCACCTGGGTGCGCACGCGGGCCGTCTCGCTCGGCATCGACGAGGGCTTCTTCGACGCCCACGAGCTGCACATCCACGTCCCGGCGGGCGCGATCCCCAAGGACGGGCCGTCGGCCGGCGTCTCGATGGCGACGGCGCTCGTCTCGGTCGCGAGCGGCGTGCCGGTCCGGCGCGACGTCGCGATGACCGGCGAGATCACGCTGCGCGGGCGGGTGCTCGCGATCGGAGGGCTCAAGGAGAAGCTGCTCGCCGCGCACCGCTACGGCATGAAGTCGGTGATCGTGCCGGCGGAGAACGAGAAGGACCTCGTCGACGTGCCCAAGGCGATCCGCACGGCGCTCCACGTGCGGCTCGCCAAGACGCTCGAGGACGTGCTCGACGAGGCGCTGCCCGGCGGGCTCGCGGCGCTCCGCGGGAAGAAGCCGCTCGGCTCCGTGACGGCGCCCGGCAACGGTGGCAGCGCGTGACGTGCTAGTCTCCGTGCCCGTTCATGGTCCAGATCAATCAGTCGCTGCGTGAGCTGACGATCAAGGTCGTGTACTACGGCCCTGCGCTCAGCGGGAAGACGACGAACCTGCAGGCCTTGCACGACAAGGTCGCCGCGGACGTTCGGGGTCGGCTGCTGACCGTCGACACCAAAGACGACCGCACGCTCTTCTTCGACATGCTGCCGGTGGGCTTCAAGTCGGCGACGGGCCTCAAGGTCAAGCTCAAGCTCTACACGGTCCCCGGCCAGGTCATGCATGCGTCGACGCGGCGGCTCGTGCTCCAGGGCGCGGACGCCATCGTCTTCGTCGCCGACAGCCAGCGCAGCCAGGCGCCGCTCAACAACGACGCCTGGCGACACATGGTCGAGGATCTCAAGCAGAACGGGCTCGACCCCGACACCATCCCCACCGTGATCCAGTTCAACAAGCGCGACCTGCCGGACGCCCGGACCGACGCGGAGCTCGCGGAGATCCAGAAGAAGGGGCGCGAGCCGATCTTCAAGGCGATCGCCGTGCGCGGCGAGGGCGTCGTCGAGACCCTGCGGGGCCTGCTCGGCGTCACCTACGACGAGCTCGACAGCAAGTACGACCTCGCCGGAAAGTTCGGCCTGCCGAAGGAGGAGTTCCTAGGCCGGATCTTCGAGAGCCTCGGCCCGCCCGCGCTGGCTCACGCAGGGGGGCGCCCATGAGCGAGCAGCTCCTCGATCTCCGCATCCCGCTCGGCGAGCTGCTGGATCTGCGCTCCTTCACGGACGTCTGCCGCTCGTTCGTCGATCTCTACAAGATCGGCGTGAAGGTCTTCGACTCCAAGGGGCAGAAGCTCGTCGACATCAAGATCGGCTCGGGCGACTTCTGCGGCTACGTCTTCACGCACCAGGAGGGCGCGCGCCGCTGCACGGCGACCGTCGCGAAGGTGAAGAACGACGTCGTCGACGAGCCGAAGATCCACACGGTGCAGTGCTTCACGGGCGCCCGCTACCTCGTGCTGCCGCTCATCTACGACATGGAGCAGGTCGGCCGTGTCGTCTTCGGCCCGTACGTGCCCGAAGAGCTCGACGAGCTGCCGCCGACGCTGCGGGACCTGCGGGGCCTCGACCTCGGGCGCTCCGCGGATCTCATGACGCGGATCCGGCGCGCCGGGGACGGCACGGTCGCGAAGGTGCTCGAGCACTTCGTGAAGATCTGCGACGTGATCGTCTTCGGCGCCTACAAGGTCCACCTCACGTCCAAGCTGCACATCGCGTCGGTCCGCGAGGGCTACCGGGATCTCGCGGAGAAGAACCAGAAGCTCGAGGAGAGCTACCGGCAGCTCAAGGAGCTCGATCAGCTCAAGTCGAGCTTCCTCGCGACGGTCAGCCACGAGCTGCGCACGCCGCTCACGTCGATCATCGGCTACTCGGAGATGCTCGCCGAGGGGCTCGCAGGTCCGCTCAACGACGAGCAGAAGGACTACGTCCGCATCGTGATGGAGAAGGGCGAGAGCCTGCTCGCGCTCATCACGCAGCTGCTGGATCTCACGCGCATCGAGGCTGGAAAGCTCCGCCTCTCCGCGCAGCCGTTCGACCTGCCGGACCTGGTGCGCACCTCGATCACGTCGGTGACGCCGCAGGCGCAGAAGAAGGGCGTGCTGCTCGCCACCGAGGTCGAGAACGGCCTGCCGGTGCCCGAGCTGGATCGAGACAAGATCCGCCAGTGCGTGGTGAACCTGCTCGCGAACGCCGTGAAATTCACGCCGCAGGGCGGCACCGTGCGCTGCCGCGTCGGCCGCGCGACCCGCGTCCCCGACGACGCCAGCCGCTTCGACGCGCCGGAGCAGTACTTCTCGCTCGTGATCGAGGACTCCGGCATCGGGATCCCGCAGGATCAGGTCGAGCGGATCTTCGAGAGCTTCTACCAGGTCGACAACACCTCGAC
>CAYHCR010000347.1:0-4927 GCA_964354895.1 uncultured Myxococcales bacterium
CAGCCTCGTCGCCCTGCTCGTGCAGAAAGCCCGCCCGCAGCTCGGCGCGCGCCTCGAAGGCGCCGTCAGGCGAGGCGGCGAGCAGCAGCGCCGGGAGCAGGTTCGTCACGGGTCGCTCCAGCCGAGCCGCGGCCCCTCGTCAGCGAGGAGCGCGACGAACCGCGCATGGTCCTCGAGCAGCTGTGCGCCGTAGCCCTCCGCGAAGGCGACCGTCTCGGCGCCGAGCGCCTCTCGCCCGTCGAGCCGCCGGAGCGCCTCGGCGACCGGCCGGCCGTCCGGGCCGTGGGAGCGCAGGTGTG
The DNA here is from genome assembly GCA_964354895.1 of uncultured Myxococcales bacterium. GTDB lineage: Bacteria > Myxococcota > Myxococcia > Myxococcales > Vulgatibacteraceae > CAYHCR01. Next base: position 300 of record CAYHCR010000347.1, read on the forward strand.
CGGCGGCGAGCAGCCCGCCTGCGGCGTGCGCGAGCTCGATCACGTCCTGGGCCGCGAGGTCCTGCTTCGCCAGCTCGGACTGGAGCCGATCGAGCGAGAGGCCCTTCTGCCAGTCGGTCCGCTCCCGCGCGACGAAGGAGATCGGCCCAAGGGATGCCGGCGCGAGCAGCGGATCATGGACGGGCGCCCCCTGCAGCAGGCGCGCGGCGTAGACGACCCGCTCGGCGTCGTCGAGGAAGGGTCGCAGCGGCACGCCCGCCGGCAGCGGGAGGGCCGGCGCGCCTCGGACCTCCTTGAGCTCCAGCAGCCGATCGTCTTCGCCCGAGTCCGTCGCCGCGGTGACGAGGCCATAGAAGCGGAGGTTCGGGAGGCTCGCGACGCCGGCCCCGAGGCGCCGCACGAGCGCGTCGGGCGGCAGCGGCGCGCCGAGCGCGAGCGCGGAGGCCGGGCCCGCCAGCGCCTGCTCGCCAGGCGTCAGCAGGCGCGTCCCATCCCCCGGCGTCGCCACGCGCGGCGCGAGCCGGCGGAGGCCACCCTGCTCCGGCGCGAGCTCCTCGAGCAGCGCCCGGGCGCTGCCATCTCTGCGCGCGCGCCGCGCGAGATCCGCGCCGATCCGGCCCGTGCGATCGGCGGGGCGGGGCTCGAGCGCGACGGGATCGTGCAGCGCTGCGGCCCAGCCCTCCACGACGGCTCGCACGGTCGACCGGCGCACGTCGTCGGAGAGCCCGAGCTCGCGGGAGAGCAGGTCGAAGCCGACCGCGAGGCGGCGCAGCTCGAGGCGCACGGGCACGTATGCGGCTGCGTCGAAGTCGTTGAACGCGAGCACGATCCGGCCGTCGCCGAGGCGGTACGTGCCGAGGTTCTCGGGGTGCGGATCGCCGAGGCCGAGCAGCACGAGCGACTCCGGCAGCGCGCTCCGGGCGTCGCCGGGCGCGCCGGGCGTCGTGACGTCCCAGACCCAGACCGTGAGGCTGCCGCGGAAGAAGTCGTAGGGCCGGCCCGCCATCCTGGCGAACTTCTCTTCGACCCGCGCCGGCTCGCGCGCGAGGAAGAGGCGCTGGTCCTCGAGGAGCAGGCGCTGCAGGAGCGCGCCGCGATCGTCGGTCGCCTGCGCGCAGGCGGCCGAGAGGAGCAGCAGCAGCGGGAGGCATCGACGCATCTGGCCCGTCTAGGCGGCGAGGATGGCGGGCTCGTGGCGGTGCTGCCACCGTTCCGAGGCGCGCAGCAGCTCCCGGATCGCGAGGCGGCCGCGGGCGGCGAAGATCTCGGGCGCCTCACCGCGCTCGCCGTAGATCGGCGCGCCGAAGCGAAGCTCCACGCGCGTGCGTTCGCGAGCCATCGTCGCGTACCAGTTCGGCCCGAAGCCGTCGTCGCCGAGCCACGCCGCGGCGGGCTCTTCGTAGCGGACCGAGACCGGCACGATCGGCACGCCGATCCGGCTCGCGAGCCCGAAGAGGCCGCGCTGCAGCCGCAGCACCTGGAAGCCGTCGCTCGTCGTGCCCTCGGGGAAGGCGAGCACCGGCAGCCCCCGTGCGAGCGCCCGCCGGGCCTGCAGGAGCGCGCGGGCGCCGGAGCCGGGGTCGCCGCGCCGAACGAAGATCACGCCGAGCGACGCGGCCACCGGGCCGACGACGGGAAGGTGTGCGACCTCGGCCATCGCGATCGGCGCGCAGGGCAGCAGCGCCCCGATCGCGACGGGATCGAGCCAGCTCACGTGGTTCGCGACGAGGATGCAGGGACCCCGAGGCCGGGCGCCCACGACGTCGAGCTCGAGCCCGTGCCGACGCGCGACGCCCTGCATCGCGATCGAGAGCCCCTCCGCGGCGCTGCGCGCGCGGGAGACGCCGCGCAGGCCGTACAGCTGCAGGCGCGCCCCGCCGATCGAGCCGAGCAGCTCCGCCACCGCCGCCGGCGTCCTCCGGGCGACGCGGGAGATCGACGCGCGGCTCATGCGGCCTCCCGTCGCGCGGCCGGCGTCACGTGCGCCTCGTGAGGCGCGCTCTCGGCGCGTGCGACCTGCCAGGCCGCGCAGTCGTGCTGCCAACTGTCGCGCCGGCTGGAGCGCGCCGGCGACTGCGTGGCCCGCTGCGGGACTTCGCTCCGATCCTGCGTGTGGCGCTCGTTGCGGCCCATCGGTCACCTCCGGCTTGCTGGACGGCCGGAGGTTCGACGAGGCGTGTGGCAGAAGCTTGGCGCTCGTGGGCCGGGCGGGCGGCGGACCGGCAAGCCCCTCGCAGCCGACGTGACGTCCGTGTGTCGGCGGGGCGACGACCGTCAGAACCGGCCGCGCCCGGTCCAGCGGCCGATCGTGCCGCCGTCCGCCGTCGCCTGCGTCTGGTCGGTGAAGGTGGGCCGCGGGTTCGGGCCGCAGTGCCCCCCGATGATGTCGAGGATGTAGACGTTGGTGCTGCCCTCGCGCGGGTCGTCGCCCCAGTGCCAGTCGATCGCGTCGCGGGACGGATCGCCGGAGTTGCCACGCTTTCCGTTGTAGCCCCAGCGGTCGTCGTCGCGGCGCAGCCGGTCGACGACGGCGTCCATGAAGCGCCAGTTGCCGCCCGTGTCCTGGCAGGACTCCGCGATCATCGACGGGTCCGAGGCGTGGACCTCCTCGATGATCGCGCGGACGTCGGGCAACGCGCGCTGGGCCCCGCCGCCGACCTCGCCGCAGCCGGTCACGGCGACGTCGTTCCACGTCAGCTCGCCGAAGGTCTCGGCGCCGTGCGCGAGCTGCCAGTCCGTGCGGAAGATCCCGTCCGCGCCCGGCGCCGTGATCCCGAATGAAAAGGTGTGCAGCTCACCTGGCGGCACCTCGCGGTCCAGCGCGAGCTCGAGCGGCGCGCCGAGCGACTCCCCACCGACGAGGCGGAGGCTGACGACGCCGGGCCGCCAGCGCGCCGTGCCGGCGTTGCGATACGTCAGCACCGCGGCGAACGGCTCGCTGCAACCGAGCGAGCGCGGGAAGAGATCTTCGTGCCAGCTCGCGTCGTAGGTGCCCTCCTCGACGGGCGGCGCACCACCCTCCCCGCCGGGCGGCGGGACCGGCACGTCCCCTGCGCCCCCCGCGCCGGGCTGGGCAGGTGCGATCGATCCGCCCGCGCCACCCGCGCCACCCGTGGAGGGACTCGGGATCTCTCCTCCAGGCGAGCCGCCTTCCGCCGAAGCGGCACCGCCTTCGCCCGCGTGGTCGCCAGGCGCGACGAACGGGAAGCGCGGCCGATCGTCCGACCCGTCGGGCGCGTCGGCATCGGTCGTCCGGCCGTCCGCGATGCCGACGCCACATGCGGCGGACAGTGTTGCCATACAGATGAGCACGGTGCGTGTTCGCATCCCCCTTTGCGTAGCAACGTCCGCGCCACCGCCGGGTGCCTCGACAGAGGGATCGTGAGCCCGTTCGCTGTAGCCGCGGAGACCACCGGAGTGCGCGCGCGCACTCCATTCGCGCTTCGGAGCCGTCCCAGAGCGCGCTGGACCCGACGGGACGGTGCACAGGCCTGGCACTACTCTTGCGATAGGTGACCGCTCTCCCCCGAGGTCCACCGTGACGCGCCGACTCGCCCTCCTCCCGATGACGTACCTGCTGGCCGCCTGCGGGAGCGGCATTGCAGAGCTTGCTCTGTGCGAGGACGACTCGTGCGTCGCCCAGTCGATGACCTCCGTCGAGTGCCGGCCCGGTCAGGTGCGCGCCTGCTTCGTGCCGGCGGAGCGACGGACCGAGTCGGAGCCGTGCGAGGAGGGCGCCCAGCAGTGCCTCGCCGGGACGGAGTTCGCGTACTGGGGAGCGTGCGAACCGGTGGACGGCTGCGCGGACGGCGCCGCGGGCGCGGGCGGCTCCCACGAAGGCCCGCCGAAGGATCGCGACGACGGCGCGGGCGGCGCGGGCGGCGTGCCCGACCAGCCCGACCAGCCCGACGAGCCCGACCAGCCTGACCAGCCCGACCAGCCCGACCAGCCCGACCAGCCCGACCAGCCCGACCAGCCGACGACGCGTCGCCACTGCCACGACGAGGGCGTCGGAGACTGCAACGGCGACGCGGGCTGGGGCGATCGCTGCGCGGCCGAGGACAACGAGCACGGATGCACCCCCGAGGCCTTCGACGCCTGGTGCAACCGCCGCAACCCGGATCGCGAGGGGCGCTGGGCCGCGTTCGTGGAGGCGTGGGTCGCGGAGCGCTGCGACGGACCGATCTCCGAGAGCGGCGGCCAGTACGACACCTTCTCCTGCACCAGTTCGGAGAACGTCCTCTTCGAGTGCACGACGCCGCTGGTGATCTCGTTCGAGGCCGACGCGCCGATCGCGTTCGCGCCCGTCTCGCACCGGACGCCGATCTCGCCCGACGGTCGCGCGGCGCTCGCGTGGCCCACGGCGCACACGCCCTGGCTCGCGCTCGATCTGGACGGCGATGGCGCGATCGGCGGCGGCGAGGAGCTCTTCGGCTCGGCGACGCGCCTGCCCGGCGGTGCGCGCGCGGTGAACGGATTTGAGGCGCTCGCGCAGCACGACCTTGACGGGAACGGCCGCATCGACGGCGGCGACCCGGTCTTCAGCTCGCTCCGGCTGTGGAGCGATCTAGAAGGGGACGGGAGGTCGACGCCGGGCGAGCTGTCCGGCCTCGCCGCGGCGGGGCGCT
>CAYHCR010000348.1:0-4920 GCA_964354895.1 uncultured Myxococcales bacterium
GGCAGAGACGACCAGAAACGTTCCCTGCATAGCTTCCGAGAGCTCGAGCCAGCTCTCCGCCTCGCCGACGCGCGTGAGCACGACGTCGCCCTGCCCCGCCAGATCGAAGTGGAAGGTCGGGTGCTGGATCCCGGCGAGCGTGCCGACCGTGCCCTCGACGGTGCGGTCGTAGGCGAAGGCGTAGGCCTCCGCGAGCGTCACGCGGCCGTCGCGCGAGGCGTCGGCCTCGCCGAGCATCCCGGAGACGAGCGCGTGCGTGAAGAAGGAGCCCTGCAGATCATCGCTCTCCTGCGACTCCTCGTCGTCGGAGCTGCTGGTGAGGATCACGAGGCCGCGGGCCTCCGCCGGCCCGCGACCGAGCTCGAAGGCGGGCGCGCGGCGGGCGCCCTTCGTGCGCGTGATCGCGCCGGAGCGGCAGGCGTCGAGCAGCGCGATGCGGACGTCGGCGCCAGCGGCGGAGAGGCGCGCGCGCAGCGCCTCGAGCGGGAAGCGGCTCTCGCCGAGGCGCAGGTCGCCGTCCCTGGCGTGGCCCGAATAGTAGAGCAGCAGCTCGCTCGACTGGCCGCGCGCCTTCGCCGCGATCGCGCCGCGATCGGCGAACGAGAGCGCGTCGGCGAGCTGCTCCGCGCTGCCACCGAGCAGGAGGCGCGCGTCGCGCGGCTCGACGCCCCCGAGCCGCAGCAGCGAGTCGTGGACGCGGCGGGCGTCGCGCTCGGCGAAGCGCAGCGGCCGGGTCCCTTCCCCTCCGTCGTTGTTCCCCGCGATCACCACGAAGCGGCGCACCGCGCTCACGGGCGGCGACGAGCCGACGCCGCCTGGATCGGCGGTCACCGGCCCGGCCGCGAGCAGCACGAGCGCCGCGATCGCGGGGCGGAGCGTCACGGCGCCGCCTTGCGGAAGAGGCGCGTGACCTGATCGCCCGGCACGCCGCGGACCTTCCGCATGTCGTCGACGCGCGACGCCCGCCGAAGCTCGTCGCCGAGGGCGCGCTGCGCGTCATCGGTCCGCAGCGGCTCGTCGGTGACGAAGACGTAGACGCGCTCGAAGCCGCCGCCGTCGAAGACGACCGCGTCGGGCAGGACCGTCTCTGCGCCGGGTGGCAGCGCGAGGCTGGTGCCGGCGGCGTCGTAGAGCACGCTGACGGTCCCCGCCTCGTCGATCGAGAGGGCGAGCACGTAGGAGCGCTCGCCGGGCGTGACCCCGATGCGCAGCCGTTCGCCGGTCGCGAGCGGCTCCCCGTCGACAGCGGCGCGCGCGGCCCCCGCGCCGCCGACCCAGAGCGCGACCTCGCCCCCTCCCTTGATCCGCTCGCGCGGCGCCGGGGGAGCGCGCGGCATTGCGAGCAGGACCGCGATCGAGGCGGCGAGCGCGATCGGCGCAGCGACGAAGGCGATCCGCGTCAGCCTCGCCCGGCGCGGAGGGGGCCGCTCGGCCCGCAGGCGGGCCGCCCTCGCGAGCGCGGCCTCGACGAGCCGCGGGCCCGGGAGCTCGCGCTCGAGCCGCGCAGCCTCCTCGTCGAGCGCCGCGAGCGCGTCGCGACACGAGGCGCAGCGCTGCACATGGCCCCGGAGCGCTGCGGCGCGCTCCACCTCCAGCTCGCCGGCGTGCAGCCGCCGCAGGGCGAACCCCTGGCAGGCCGCCGGCGCGAGCGTCGCGAGATCTCTCATGGCAGCTCCTCCCCGTCCGGCGTGAGCCCCAGCGCCAGCCGGGCCTCGCGCAGGAACGTGCGCACGCGCTTGCGGACCGTCGGGACCGACAGCCCCACGAGCGCGGCGACCTCCTCCTGGCTCATCTCGTCGACGAGATAGTGCACCGCGCACGCCTGCGTCTCTTCGTCGAAGCGGCCGAGCAGCGACCGCACCAACGCCAGCTGATCCGGCGCAGAGCCGGCGCGCGGCGAGAGCTCCGCGACCCGCCGCACCTCCTCGCGCCACAGCGCGCGGTTCGCCCGAAGCAGGTTGAGACAGTGGTTCGTCGCGATCCGAAGGAGCCAACCGAGCGTCGCCTGCACGTCGAGCAGCTCCGCCCGGTGGACGAACGCCTTCGCGAAGACCTCCTGCGTGGCGTCCTCGGCCTCCGCACGGTCCCCGAGCAGCCAGAGGCAGCGCGCGTGCACCTGCCCGCCGCAGCGCGCGTGCAGATCGGAGAGCCAGGCGCGCTCAGGGCGGCCCCTCTCTCCCTCGATCACGCGCAGCTCCGGTGGCATCCCCGCTCCTCCCGCTCCTCGCAAGGACACCACGCGGGGGACCGATCCGAAAACCGCGCCTTGACACCCGCGTGGCCCGACGGCATAACGCGCGCGCTTCGTGCCGCTGTAGCTCAGTTGGTAGAGCAACGGTTTCGTAAACCGTAGGTCTCCGGTTCAAATCCGGACAGCGGCTCCAAGGGCCGTTCGACGCGAGTCGGACGGCCCTCTCTTTTTTGGGCTTCACCAGTCAATTCAGCACGTTGAAGCCGCGCTCAGCGAGTTGAAGCCGAGGCCGGTCAGGGCTTGAGGCGCGCGTTCTCCAGCCGCGCCTCGTCCGCCACCGGTCCGACGTGGCGTGACCAGCTCGCGGCGTGGACCTCGGTCGCGGCCAACAACCGCTCCGTCGCTTGGAGCGCCGGCCGCTCCGCCGGACAACGCGCTTGCATCTCTGCGAGGCGCGGTCGGAGCGCCTGCGCGAACGCCTCGAACGACCGCAGCTCCCGCTTGCCTAACGTCGAGGCGGGCACGGCCGAGGCACGCGCGATGACCTCCTCGAACAGCGCGGCGGCCTCCGAAGCGCACGGCGCGGTCGTCGCGGCGGCCGGGGGAGCGAACGCGCGCGCCGTCGCCCCGACGACCAGCGGGACGCAGAACGCGCTCGCGAGGACGATGTGGATGAGGAGCAGGATCCGGGCGAGCGCCCGGCCGGCTGGGGTCTTCGGCGGTTCGGCCACGCGGGGACCTTCGCTCGCGCCGCCGGCGCCGTCAACGCGGGGCGTCGGGGGCCGGCGCCGCTGCGGCGGGCGTCGGATCGGTCAGCGCTGCGCCCTCCTCCCGCTTCGTGAGCCCCGAGAGCCGCTTGCGCATCGACGGGATGTATTCACTCGCGGGGTAGTCGTAGATGGCGGCGCGCAGCAGCGTCGCGGCGCGCTCCTTCTCGCCCGCCTTCTCGAGCCCTTCGGCCAGCACGAGGATCGCGTAGTCCTTGTTCGCGCGCGTCTTGGACTTGTCGACGAACCGGGTCAGCGCCTCGGTCGCGAGCGGCCAGTTCTTGAGCTCGGCGGCGGCGGCCCCGAGGTTGAACGCGACGTCGTCCGCCGTCGGATGATTCGGCGCGAGCTGCAGCGCTTTCTGCAGATCGCCGGAGGCCTGCTTGAAGTCGCTGCGCTTGTACGCCGCGAGCCCGCTCTCGAGCTTGGCCTCGGCGATCCGCTCGAGGATCGCGCGGCCGCGGTCGTCGAGCGCGCGCGCCTCGAGCGCGGTGAGCTTCGCCTTGTCGACGGAGGCGAGCGAGAGGGCCGCCTTCTCGCGCTCGTCGGCGCTGCCGGAGTCGAGCTTCTGGTAGGCGGCGAAGGCGGCAGCCGAGGCCTTCTGCGCGGCACCCTCGGACGCCTTCACGTCCTCCGCGGACTTCGCAGCCTTGGTGGAGCGCTCCCGCAGCTCCTCGGCCTCGCCGCGCGCCTGCGCGACCCAGCCGCGGGCCGCGACGATCGCGCCGCCGGTCACCACGGCTGCGAACAGCACGTAAAAGGCCGCGGAGGCGAAGAACTGCCGCCGCGCGAACTCCTCGTGGCGCTTCCCGATGTTCTTGAGATCGACGCCGAGGTTCTTGAGGAGGTTGTCGTTCTTGATCACGAGGTTGCGGGCCTCGATGACCTCCTTGCGGATCTCGGCGAGCTCTTTCTCCATCGGGCGGCTCGGTTCGCTCACGTCTCGACCTCGTCGCGCCGCGTCGGGCGCCAGGTTCCTGCAAGACCGGTCAACGGCGCCGCTCGGGCACCGGCTCGAACCGGAAATAGACCCCCGCGAGCGCGAAGGCACCACCGCCGTCGACCCAGCCCGTCCCGGGGACCGATTCCGCCGCGGAGAGCCAGCCGGCGTGCGCCTCCAGCCCCAGGTCCGAGTTCAGGTCCCACGCGAGGCCGGCGGAGGCCGCGAACGCGAACGGCGTCGCCTCGACCTCACCGGCGGGGCCATCGATCTGGAGCAGCGCCTTCCCGACCTGAAGTCCGAGCACCGGGCGAGCCTCCCACGCGGGCGTGGGTGTCCACTCCAGCCCGAGCGTCAGCGGCACTGCGAGCACCGTGTGGGCGCCGACGGCGTTCGACGCGGAGGTCGGTGAGACCCCCACGTCGATCGCGACCTCGAGCCGGGGATCGGGCTTGAACCCGAAGGAGATCGCGCCCATCGGGCCGGGCCCCTCTGCGCCCTCCCGCAGCGACAGACGCGCCCCGGCGAGCAGGCTGACGGTGCCCTCGCGGGCGAGCGAGCGCGCCGAAGCGGCCGCTGGCGTGAGCGCGACCGCGAGCCCGAGCAGCGATGCCGTCGTCACGCGCATGAGGCGACCGTGCCCCCCGCCTCCGGGTCGGTCAAGAACGCGGCGCGGGAGGCCTGTGGCAGACTCCGCCGCCGTGACGCCGCCGCCCGACCTCCTCACCGCGCGCACCGTGGCCCGCCTGCTCTCGGCATGCGTCGGCCTCGGGATCGCCGGAACGCTCTTCGGCCTCTCCGTGGTCGCGTCCTTCGGGGACCCGATCCCGGAGCCCGAGCCCCCGGCGCTCTGGGCGGCCCCCCCGGGCCAGGAGGCGCTCTGGGGCCGACTGCAGGGCGCAGCGGGCGAGTTCGTCCACGGCGCTCGGGAGGAGTTGCTGGAACAGCGGCCGACGCTCACGGCGCTGGCGGCGGTGAACCTCTTCGCGAGCGGCCTGCTGCTGGCCGGCGCGTTCCTCACG
>CAYHCR010000349.1:0-4912 GCA_964354895.1 uncultured Myxococcales bacterium
CCGGGCCCGCTCCGGAACCGTCACCTCTGCCGACGTCGAGATCGTCGTCGAAGGCGGGATCGTCGTCCCTCCGCCGGGCGAGCTGCGCGGCCTCTGGATCACCCGCTTCGCGTTCGCTTCGCAGCCCGAGCTCGAGGGGATCATCGACCGCGCCGCCGACGCCGGCTTCAACGCCGTCTTCGTCCAGATCCGCGGAAATGGCGACGCCTACTACCGCTCCGCGCTCGTGCCGTGGGCGCGCGGGCTGTCGGGCACGCTCGGCCGCGATCCGGGCTGGGACCCGCTGCAGGTCGCGATCGACCGCGCGCACGGCCGCGGGATGGAGCTCCACGCCTACTTCAACGCGCTCTCCGCGTGGCCCGTCTCCTCGGGCGCCGTCCCCCGCGCCGAGGGCGCAGCCCAGCACGTGCTCTACGACCACCCGGAGTGGCTCGCGGTCACCTCTGCCGGCGTCAACGAGGACGGCGAGTACCTCTGGCTCACGCCCGGCAACCCGGCGGTGCGCGCGCACCTCGAGGCGGCGGCGGCAGAGCTGCTCACGAACTACGAGGTCGACGGGCTGCACCTCGATCGGATCCGGTCGCCGGCCCGCGGCTACTCGCACGACGCCGTCACCGAGGCCGCGTTCGACGCTGCGCGCGCGCTCGATCCGGGGCTCACGTGGGACGACTTCATGCGGGAGCAGGTCAACGCCACCGTCGCGTCGATCCACGCCGCGGTGCAGCGCGCCCGCCCCGCCGCCGCGCTCTCCGCCGCGGTCTGGGGCATCTACGAGCCGCTGCCGGGCTGCCGCACCAGCGAGGGCTTCGGCGGGTACCACCAGGACAGCCTCGCGTGGCTCGAGCGGGGCACGATGGACGCGCTCGCGCCCATGATCTACTGGCCGATCGACCCCGGCGCCTGCACGGACTGGGCGACGCTCGCGGACTTCTTCGTCGCGGGCGCGGCCGGCCGGCACATCTGGGCCGGCCTGCACGCGCTCGACGCGCAGGCCTTCGACTTCGCGGCGATCGAGGCGCGGCTCACGCACGCCCGCGGCAACGGCGCGCAGGGCACGATCGTCTTCGCCTCCACCTACCTCGATCAGGGCGCGGACCGCTGGGCGCCGTGGAGCGGGACCGCCGACGCGCCGGGGCCGTACGCCGAGCCGATCGCGGTGCCCGTCATGCCGTGGAAGTAGGCCCCCGCGGCTCGTAGCCGAGGGCGCCCCGCAGCTCCTCGTCCGAGAGCCGCCGCAGCGCGCCCTCCTCCACGTCGCAGCGAAGGTCGCCGACCGCCTCGCGGTGCAGCCGCAGGACGGGCGCCTTCACCGCGGCGAGCATGTGCTTCACCTGGTGGTTGCGGCCCTGCGCGATCACGAGCGCGACGCGCCGCGGCCCGAGCACGACCGCCTCGCGGGCCCGGACGAGCTCCCCGTTCGGCAGCGCCACACCCGTACACAGCGGCGCGAGCGTCTCCGGCGTCACGTCCGCGCCGGTGTCGGCGAGGTAGCGCTTGGGCAGCTTGGTCTCGGGCCGGGTCGCGTGCTCGACGAGCCGCTCGTCGTTCGTGAAGAGCAGCAGCCCCGTGGTGTTGCGATCGAGCCGGCCGACGGCGTGCCACGTGAAGTTTCGCAGCTCATCAGGGAGCTGCGCGGCGAGCGCGTCGAAGACCGTGCCGACGCCCTCGGGATCGACCGGCGCCGTCACGAGCCCGGCCGGCTTGTGCAGCAGCAGCGCGATCGTCCGGAAATCGAGCGAGACGGGCCGGCCGTCGAGCGTGACGCGCGATCCCGGCCGGACCGGCGTCAGCGCGCTGCGGGCCGTGACGCCGTCGATGGCGAGGCGACCGGCCTCCAGCGCGTGATCGGCCGCCGGCCCCGTGAGGACGCCGGCCCGCCCGAGCGCGCGGAGCAGCCCGTCCGGCCGCGCGCCGTCCGGCCCGCGCGGTGGACGGCGCGGACCGGGGCGGCGGCGGGCAGCGGTCACCGGTCGTTGTAGAGCAGGCCGACCGCCTTGCCCGTGGTCGAGGTGACCGCGAGATCCGGCTGGCCGTCTCCGTCGAGATCGCCGCGGGCGAGGTCGAAGAGGCCGGGGCCGAACGGGAAGTCGTCGGGCGGGAAGAACCCGCCCTGCGGCCGGGCGATCAGCACCACCACGCGATCGAGCGAGGGGTTGAGCGTCGCGATGTCGTCGAGGCCGTCGCCGTTGTAGTCGCCGACCTGCAGCCGGACCGGCGAGGTGCCGGCGCCCGAGGTCGTCGGCGGGAGGAAGCCGCCGGGCGCGCCCTGCAGGACGATCGCGGAGGTGCCGCCGATCGCGAGCAGGTCGAGGATGCCGTCGCCGGCCAGGTGACCGAAGCCGATCGAGACGACGCCGTTCACGGCCGAGTAGGTGGTCTGCGTGAGGGGTGTCACGCCCGGGCCCGGGTAGATCGTGACGTTGTCCGTGATGTTGTTCGCCACGGCGAGGTCGAGATCTCCGTCGTTGTCGGCGTCGTCGATGACGACGTAGCGCGGGCCTTCGGCGGTGGGCAGCGTGGGGCCGAGCGCGCCGCCTGGGAAGAACTGGAACACGCCGTCGTTCGCGGCGTTGGCCGGGTCGGCGGTGAAGAAGAGCTCGTCGCGAAGGTCAGCCGTCGCGATGTTGCCGAAGGCCGACCACAGCGGCGACGCGTGGATGTTTGCAGGTGCATCCGGCTCGGTGAGCAGTTCGAGCCCGAGCACGGCGCCGGCGCGGGGCACGTAGGCCGCGACGACGCCCGTCGTGCCGGCCGAACCGATCGCGAGATCGGCCGGCGCCAGACCGTCGGCGTTGCCCGACGAGAGCGAGTATGCGACGGCGAGCTGCGCCGAGATGCAGTCGCCGGGAATGTTCGCCGGAGGCCCGACCGCGCCGATGCAGGTCTCGTCCAGCGCGCAATCGGCGCCGCTGGCGCAGGCGCCATCGCTCCACTGCGCGACGAGCGGTCGCGAATCGGCCACCGCAAAGGTGCTCGGGCCGAGGTTCTGCATCACCGTGATGTGCTGCAGATCGGTGTAGTCGGTCAGCGGCGTCCTCGCGTCGAGCGTGACCGCGAAGTCCGTATTGCCGCCGCCCTCGAGCTCACCCACGGCGATCGCTCGCGGCGACCGGCGCCACGGTCCGATGCTCGTCCGAACCGCCGGCGCCGCCGCAAAGTTCAGCCCGCCGAGGTTCCGTACCACCGCGATCGCGTTCTCCGTACTCAGCGAGAGCACGAGATCCAGATCGCCGTCGCCCTCGAGGTCGACGAGCGCCGGCTGGCGCACGCCGCGGCCGATGAAGAGCGCCTGGTTCGAGGTGAACGTCCCGGCGGCGTTCGTGAAGATCTCCACGCCGTTGATCCCGGACGAGGTCACGACCAGGTCCTCGTCGCCGTCGCCGTCGAGATCCCCCGCGGCGATCCCGGTCGGCGCGAGCTCGGTCAGCACCCCTGCGGTCAGCGAGAAATTGCCGGGGATCGCGGCGGCCCGCAGCGCCTCGAACTGCGCGAGCGTCGGCTCGAGGGCGAGCACGTCGAGCACGCCGTCCGCGTCGAAGTCGCCGGTCACGATCTGCTCGGGAGGAGCGGCCGTGATCGAGTCCTGGCCGCTGAGGAAGATGCCGGCGCCCGTGTTCCGGAAGACCGTCAGCTTCGAGTTGCCCGCGCCGCTGCGGCCCATGATCATGTCCCGATCGCCGTCACCGTCGGCGTCCGCGATCTCGACGTCGGTCACGCTGCCGCCCGTGCCGTAGGTCGCGCTGACCGTGAAGACGCCGGCCGTGTTGAACAGCACGATCGCGTCGCCGCCCTGGGCCGCGCGGCCGACGACTGCGTCGAGATCCCCGTCGCCGTCCAGATCGCCGAGCGCGAGCGCGCTGGCGCTCGGCGCGTTCGGGAGTGCGACGGAGACCGGGGCTGCGAAGGTGCCATCGCCGATGCCGTGCTGGACCTCGAGCGAGGCCCCGCGGATCGCGACGAGATCGAGCTCGCCGTCACCGTCGACGTCGACGAGCTCAGACGCGACGACCGACGCGAGCCCCGCCACGGCGACGGCCGGGCGGAACCACGTGCCGCCGCGCAGGAGGGAGACGCCCCCGCCGCCCGTCAGGACGTCGACGAAGCCATCGCCCGTCACCTCGCCCACCGCGAAACCGCTCGTGCCGATCGCGGCGACCGGCGGGTAGAGCTCCGCCACGCGGAAGCCCGCGCGCGGAACGACGGAGACCGAGACGCTCGACGTCGAGGTGTTGCCCTCGTTGTCCCAGGCGTCGACGCGGATCACCGCGACGCCGGTCTCATGCGTGAAGTCCCAGCTCGTCGCGTACGGCGAGGTCAGGTCGGTCGCGATGAGCGCGCCGTTGAGCCGGAACTCGACCCGCGCGACGCCGGAGACGTCGGTCGCCGTCGCGGTGATCGCCGTCGTGCGGAAGACGCCGATCCCGTTGGCCGGGCTCGTGAGCGTGAGCAGCGGCGCGTCGTTGTCCACCGTGACGATCCGCGCCGGCGCCGCGCGCGTGTTGCCGGAGGCGTCACGGCAGATCGCGTCGAGCGTGTGAGCGCCGGCCGTCGCGAGCAGCGTGTTCCAGCTCGTCGTCGCGTTCGCGCCGGCGGAGGTGAAGACCACCGCCCCGTCGATCCGCAGGTCGATCGCGCTGATGCCGATCACGTCCGCGCCGGTCGCCGTGAACGGCACCGTGCCGCTGAGGCGCTCGTTGACCGCGGGCGTCGCGATGTCGCAGGCCGTCGGCGCCGCGTTGTCCACCGAGACGGTCAGCTCTGCCACCCCGACGTTGCCGGCCGCGTCGTACGCCTCTGCCCGGACGATCTTCGCGCCGTTGGTGGTGGTCGCCGTGTTCCAGACCGCGGTGTAGGGCCCCGGCGCAGGGATCGCCGCGCCGAGCGCGACGCCGCCGCCGCGCAGCTGCACCTG
>CAYHCR010000350.1:0-4903 GCA_964354895.1 uncultured Myxococcales bacterium
AAGACGAGCTCGCCGAACCGCGTCGGGAGGACGTCGACGTACGTGACGCCGAGCCACGCCACCTCGTGCGTGCGCAGCTCGTCGCCGACGACCGCGCCCGGCACGAGCGCGAGGATCGCGCAGAGCGCGCACGCGCCGATCAGGCCGCGCTCCAGGCGATCGAGCGCGCGGCCGGCGAGCCGGGCGCCGTAGAGCACCCAGAAGGCGCCGTGGACCGCGACCGCGGCGAGCGTGATCCGCGACGCGACCGGGTAGAGCGCCAGCGGCGCCTGCAGCGTCGCGACCGAGTCGGCGGCGGCGAACACCGCGGCGGCGAGCGTCAGGCCCGCGAACGGGCGCAGCTCGCGGAAGCCCGGGGCGCGGGAGACGCCGAGCGTGAGCGCGCCGAAGAAGAGCGCGATCGCCGACACGCAGGTCGAGAGGACGAACGGCAGTGTCACAGGCGCGCGATCCTCCCCCGGCACATCGTGCGCACCGGCCAGCGGCTTCGACAACAAAACAGACAGCGCTGCGGGCCCCCGCGACCTTCAGGCGGCCGCCAGCGAAAATCGCACCCGCAGTCCTTCCGCCCCCTCCCGCTCCTCCTCGACGGTGCCACCCTGCGAGCGGAGCAGGCCGATCGCGCCGCCCCACCCGAGCGCCGCCGGAGCTCCACCCACGGGGGCCGCGAGCCGTACCGGCGCCGCGACCGATCCGGCCGAAGGCGCGCTCCGCGCCTCCACGACGAGCTCGACCCGGCCCGCGCTCCGCCGCGCGCGCAGCTCGAGGCCGGGCGCGCCAGCCCGCGCCCCGAGCGCCTCGCCGACCCGCGCGACCGCGAGGGCGAGCGCCGGGACGAGCAGCTCGATCGCGCCCGCGACGCGGAGGCCCTCGTCGGCGTCGAGCCGGATCCTCGTGCCGGCGGGGAGCCGCTGCTCGACGCGCGCGAGCGCCTCCCGGAGCAGCTCTGCAGCACCTGTGGTCGACGGGCCAGTGAGCGACGCGGCGATCCGACTCGCGGCGAGCAGATCGCCGCCCACGCGCGCGATCGCGCCGAGCGCTCCACGCGCCGCCTCCAGGCGCGCGAGCGCCGCCTCGCGCGCCTGCGGGCTGCGGAAGTCCTGCGGGCCGAGCGTCCGCACCAGGCGCGCCGACCGCGCGAGCAGCGGGAGCGTCGACTGCGCCACGCCCGCCGCGAGCTCCCCGACCGCGCGCTGGCGCTCCGACCGCGCCGCCTCCCCGCGCGCCTGCGCGAGCGCCGCGCTCTGCTCCTGGACACGGGCGTCGAGGCCCTCGCTGAGCGCCACGAGCCGCGCCGCCTCCCGCGAGAACTGCCGCGTCGCCTGCACGCCGACGACGAGGCAGATCGCCGCGTACGCGGTCGAGGTCAGGTAGGGCAGCGGCAGCAGCTCGAGCGTCGAGGCCGAGTCGAGCACGGCCGCGGCGATCAGCACGGCGAGCCCGAGCGCGGCGCCACGCGCGCCGCGGCGACCGTCTCGCGCGAAGCGGGCCACGACCCACCCGAGCAGCGCGAGCTGGCCGACGAAGAGCGCGAGCCCCAGCGCCGTCGGCGTCGCGTCGCGGTAGGTCACGCCCAGCGCCGGCAGCGTGTGCTCGAGGATCGGCGCGCGGTGCGTGAGGCCCGGCACGAGCGCGGGCAGCAGCGCCAGGAGCGAGACCAGCTCGATCGCGCGATCGAGCCGCGGCCGTGCGTCGGCCGCCGTGCCGACCACGCGCAGCCATGCGAGCCCGTGCAGCGTCGCGAAGACGAGCGAGGCCTGGCCCGCCGCGAGGTGGACGCCCTCGCCCCACCGGCCCGTCGTGACCGCCTCGGTGGCGGCATAGCCAGCGCCTGCGAAGAGCGCGGCGGCCGTCGGGCGCATCGCCCCCCAGCCGGGCGCGCGGGCGATCGCGAGCGCCAGCCCGCCGAAGGCGGCGCAGGTGACCACCGCGAGGAGGGGCAGCAGCGCGATCACGCCGCGACCCGACCCGGCGACGCGTCGGCGAGCGGGATCTGCAGGCGGAAGCAGGCGCCGCGGGGCACGGCGCAGAGCGCGAGCGTGCCGCCCATCGCGCGCGCGAGGCCTGCGGCGGCAGGCAGGCCGAGCCCCACGTGACCGGGCGCGGTCCGGAACGCGCCGAAGGGCTCGAAGAGCGCCTCCTGGCGCTCGAGCGGCACGCCCGGCCCGTCGTCCGCGACCTCCAGCTCGAGCGCGCCCGCGCGGACCGCCGCCCGGATCCGCAGCTCTCCGCCGGCCGCACCGAGCGCCGCCTCGGCGTTCGCCGCGAGCTCGTCGAGCAGCGGCGCGAGCAGCAGCGGGTCGATCGGCGCGCAGAGCTCGGCCGGGATCTCGATCCGATGCCGGAGCGACGGCCGCGGCGGCCGCGCGTCGAGCACAGCCTGCACCGCTGCCCGAAGCGCGAGCGGGCGCGACGGACCGCGCGGCGCCTGGACGAAGCGGCCGGCCTGCTGCAGCCGCTCCGAGACGGCCTGCATCCGCGCGAGCGCCCCGCCGAGCTCGCCGCGGACGTCGTCCAGATCCGGCGGGATCTCTCCTGCCGCGAGCTGCTCGGCGAGGTACCCGAGGCCCGCGCTCGCGACCGCCGCAGCGTTGTTGAGCTCGTGGGCCGCCCCGGCCGCGAGCTGCCCGATCGCCGCGGTCGCCCGCCCCCGCTCGTCGAGCGCGTCGGCTCGCACGAGCTCTTCGGTCCGCGCTGCCGCGAGCCGAGCGAGCTCCGCGTTGAGCGCCGCGAGCCGGACGGCGGCGACGACGACCCGCTCCGCGAGCGTCGCGCCGGTGGCGACCAGCACGGCAGCGAGGCCGACCGGCAGGAGGTAGGGACCTTCATACGCGCCGAGCTGCACGAGCCCGTCGTTGACGCCGCAGCCGCCGACGAGCGCGAGCGCGAGACCGTGCAGCAGCGCCGCTCGGCTGCCCCGTCGCACGCGCCGCGCGAGCCGCACCAGCGGCACCCCGAGCAGCGCGAAGAAGGCGCCGCTCACGACCCGGCCGAGCGTCGTGGGCGGCACGTCGAGGTAGACGGTGTCGAGCCACTCGACGACGTGCGTCTGGGTCGTCGACTGCAGGAGCAGCCCCGGGACGAGCGAGGCGAGCCCCCAGGCCGCGTGCAGCGCGAGCACGACCCGCTCCCCTGCGCGCAGCGATCGCCCGTCGAGGGCCGCCACCAGCCACCACCACGCCGCGCCATGGGCCGCGACGAAGGCGAACGCGACCGCGATCGCGGGCCGGGTGGCCGCGGCGGTGGCCGCGTGGAGCGGGAGCGCGAAGCAGACACAGACGCCGGCCGCCGCGAACGAGAGCGCGGCGAAGGGACGCAGCGCTCGTGCGCCCGGCGCCCTCGAGAGCGCGAGCGAGAAGAGTCCCACCAGACCGGCAGCCACGCCAGCCGCGACCGAGACGACGAACGGCAACGCCACTTCGACCCCCGCCCCGCGGCGAGATCGATATCTACGTCACGGCACGGGCGGGATCTCCAGCTTTTGACCCGATCCCGCCCCACGCGCGCCCCTCGCGCGAGCGCCGGCGCCGGCCCCGGTGCAACGCTCCGCCGACTCGGGCAGGCTGCGACCGTGAACCCGACCTCCCTGCCGCACGCGCGCTTCGCCCCGCTCCCCGGCGCCCCTGCCACGCCCCCTCGGCCCCGCCGCCCGCCGGGCCCCCCCGCGGTCTGGAGCTGGTACCTCGCGTATGCCATCGGACTCGCCGTCGTATACGCGATGTGTCTGCTCGGCTCGATCGCCCTCTTCGTCATCGGGCTGGGGAGCGACGGCCACGACGCAGGCGAGATGATCGCGACGGGCGCGATCATGGCCGTATTTTGCGTCCCATTCTTCGTCGCGACCGCGGCGGCGCCGCTGCTGCCCAAGGCGCCGTGGGCCTGGACGTACCACCTGGTGCTGATCGGGATCGGCATGACGAGCGCCTGCTGTCTGCCCGCCTGTATTCCGCTCCTCATCCACTGGCTCAAGCCCGAGACCAAGGCCTTCTTCGGCCGCACGTGACAGGCTTGCGCCCGGCCCCCGAAAGCCCGCACTTCGTTCGCGACCCACGCCGGGGGCCACGGGTGCGGAGCGGTTGCGCGCAGCGTCGGGCTCCTCTAGATGATCGGCGTTTTCCAACCCCTTTCGGGAGGGTGCACCATGGCAGACCACGCGATCCTGCAGCTGAAGGGCAAGAGCTACGAGCTTCCGATCAAGGAAGGCACGGAGGCCGAGGTCGGCATCGACATCCGGAAGCTCCGCGAGCAGAGCGGCGCGGTCACGTTCGACGACGGCTACATGAACACGGGCGCCTGTTCGTCCGCGATCACCTTCCTCGACGGCGAGAAGGGCATCCTCCGCTACCGCGGCTACCCGATCGAGCAGCTCGCGGAGAAGGCCTCCTTCATGGAGGTCGCCTACCTGCTGCTCAACGGCGAGCTCCCGAACAAGGCGCAGACGGACGACTTCAACCACCAGCTGACGCGCCACTCGCTCCTGCACGAGGACATGAAGCGGTTCTTCCTCGCGTTCCCGCCGAGCGCGCACCCGATGGCGATCCTCTCCGCCGTCGTCTCGGGCCTCTCGACCTTCTACAACGAGCCCGACGCCTACGAGGAGAAGCGCGCGGAGCGCACGACGATGCGGCTGCTCGCGAAGCTGCCGACGATCGCGGCCTTCTCGCACCGCAAGTCGCTCGGCCAGCCGTTCGTCTACCCGGACAACTCGCTCGGGTATTCTGCGAACTTCCTGCAGATGATGTTCGGGTTCCCGACGGAGAAGTACGTCGTCGACGAGGAGATCGAGAAGGACCTCGACGTGCTGTTCATCCTTCACGTCGATCACGAGCAGAACTGCTCGTCCTCGAAGTTGCGCATGGTCGGCTCTACTGGCGTACAACTGTCCGCTGTGATACCCGCCTGC
>CAYHCR010000351.1:0-2443 GCA_964354895.1 uncultured Myxococcales bacterium
AGCGAACGCGCGCCCTCGAGCAGCTCGACGGTGGCGTCGGTCTCGCACGAGCCAGCCAGCGTGGGCGTGGCGTCCGCGAGGAAGGCGCCCTCGGCCGGGAGCGTCACGATGGGCGCGGGCGGCGGGAGCGTGTCGACCTCGAACGTGCGACCTGCAGAGGCGGCGCCGAGGTTTCCGGCGGCGTCGGTCTGGCGGGCGAAGATCGTGTGTGCGCCGTCGGCGAGGCCGGCAGCGACGCACGCGAACGTCCCGTCCGCGCAGCTCGTGGCGCAGAGCACCGTGGCGCCCTCGAGGACCTCGACCGCGGCGCCGAGCTCACACGAGCCGGAAGCCGTCGGCGAGCCGTTCACGAGGAGCGCGGCCTCGAGCGGGAGCAGGACCGCAGGCGCGTCGGGGGCGATCGTGTCGACCTCGAACGTGCACCCGGCGGAGGCGCCGCTGATATTGCCAGCGCGATCCTCCTGCGTCGCGGCGACCGTGTGCGCACCCTGCGCCAGCACGATCGAGGAGCAGGAGAACGAGCCGGCGTCGCAGGTGGCGCTGCAGAGCAGCGTCGCGCCCTCATACAGGCGCACCGCCGACGACGCCTCGCACGAGCCGGAGAGGACCGGCGTCGTGTTCGCGAGCACCACCCCGGCGAGCGGCGCGAGCACCACCGGCGCGGCGGGGGCAGCCGTGTCGATCGTGAACGTCTGGCCGGACGAGTCGACGCTGACGTTCCCGGCGGCGTCCGTCTGCCGCGCGGTGACCGTCTGCGACCCGTCTGCGAGCGAGGCGCTGGTGCAGGCGTACCCGCCGGCGACGCAGGGCGCGCTGCACAGCAGCATGACGCCCCGGCGCAGCTGCACGGTCGCGCCGGTCTCACACGAGCCGGAAATGTCGGGCGTGGCGTCCGAGAGGAAGGCGCCCGCGGCCGGCGTGGTGACCATCGGCGCGTCGGGGTTCGTCCGGTCGATCGTGAAGGTGCGCGGCAGCGAGTCGGGGCTCGCGTTGCCGGTCCGATCGGTCTGGCGGGCGATCACCGTGTGCGGGCCCTCTGCGAGCACGCTCGTGAAGCAGGCGAACGACGGCCCGGTGCAGAGCGTGGTGCAGAGCAGCTCTGCGCCTTCGTAGACCTCGACCATCGCCTGCAACTCGCAGGCGCCGGTGACGACCTGGGTGTCATCAAAGAGCCGCGCGCCCTCGACGGGAGCGGTGATCACCAGCTGCGGGGGCGGCAGCGTGTCGACCCCGAAGGTGCGTCCCGCGGACGTCCCGCTCGTGTTCCCGGCCGGATCCCGCTGCGTCGCGGTAAAGGTGTGGTTGCCCTCCGTGAGCGACGAGGAGGTGCAGCTGTAGGCGCCTGCGACGCAGACCGCGCTGCAGCGGAGCGTAGCGCCTTCGCGCAGCTCCACCGTGGCGTCGGTCTCGCAGGTGCCGGAGAGGTCCGGCGTGGCGTCCGAGAGGCGCGCGGCGGCGAGCGGCGCGCTGATCACCGGGAGCGCCGGGGCTGCGGTGTCGACCGTGAACGAGCGCGTCGCCGAGTCGAGGCTGACGTTGCCAGCCGCGTCCGTCTGGCGCGCGAACAGCGTGTGTGCGCCGTCGGCGAGCGTGGTGCTGTCGCAGGTGAAGGTGCCGAGCGCGCAGGTGGTGCTGCAACGCACCGTCGCGCCCTCGAGCACCTGCACCGCCGCGTCCGTCTCACACGTGCCGCTGACGCTCGGCGTCGTGTCCTGGAGCGCGGCGCCTGCGAGCGGCGACGCGATCACCGGGAGGGCCGGCCGCGTGGTGTCGACCGTGAAGGTCCGGCCCGCCGAGGCGGCGCTCACGTTGCCAGCCGCGTCCGTCTGCTGCGCCGTGAAGGTGTGCGCCGCGTCAGAGAGCGAAGCCGAGGTGCAGGTATACGCCGAGGCGACGCAGGTCGCGCTGCAGCGCAGCGTCGCGCCCTCGCTCACGTCCACCGTCGCGCCGGTCTCGCACGCGCCGGAGACGTCCGGCGTCGCGTCGGCGAGGATCGCGGCCGCGAGCGGCGCCGTGATCGTCGGCTCGGCCGGGGCGGCGGTGTCGACCGTGAAGGTCCGGCCGGCCGAAGCGACGCTCACGTTACCGGCGGCGTCGGTCTGCTGCGCCGTGAAGGTGTGTGCGGCATCAGAGAGCGAGGCAGAGGTGCACGTGTACGCCGCGCCGACGCAGGTCGCGCTGCAGCGCAGCGTGGCGCCCTCACTCACGTTGACGGTCGCGCCGGTCTCGCACGCGCCGAAGACGTCCGGCGTCGAGTCGTTGAGGATCGCGGCCGCGAGCGGAGCTGTGATGCTCGGCGCTGCCGGAACCCCGGTGTCGACGCTGAAGGTCCGGCCAGCCGAGGCGGCGCTCACGTTCCCCGCGGCGTCGGTCTGCCGCGCCGTGAAAGTGTGCGCCGCGTCAGAGAGCGAAGCCGAGGTGCAGGTATACGCCGAGGCGACGC
>CAYHCR010000351.1:2543-4901 GCA_964354895.1 uncultured Myxococcales bacterium
GTGTGCGCCGCGTCAGAGAGCGAAGCCGAGGTGCAGGTATACGCCGAGGCGACGCAGGTCGCGCTGCAGCGCAGCGTCGCGCCCTCGCTCACGTCCACCGTCGCGCCGGTCTCGCACGCGCCGGAGACGTCCGGCGTCGCGTCGGCGAGGATCGCGGCCGCGAGCGGCGCCGTGATCGTCGGCTCGGCCGGGGCGGCGGTGTCGACCGTGAACGTGCGGCCCGCGGAGGCGACGCCGACGTTGGCGGCCAGATCCGTCTGGCGGGCCGTGAAGGTGTGCGCCCCATCCGCGCGGGCGATCGACTCGCACGTGAACGCGGAGGCGACGCACGTCGCGGAGCAGATCGCCGTCGCGCCCTCGAAGACCTCGACGAGCGCGCTGGTCTCGCAGGAGCCGGAGACCGCCGGCGTGGCGTCAATCAGGCTCGCGCCAGCGAGCGGCGTGAGCAGGACCGGCGCGTCCGGCGGCGTGGAGTCAAAGAGGATCTGGAAGGTGCGGGGCGCCGACTCGGCGCTCACGTTTCCGGCGCCATCGACAGCGCGCGCGGTCACGGTGACGTTCACCTCTCCATACGCGGCGGTGCTGGTGCACGACCAGGCGCTCGCCACGCACGCGGAGGTGCAGAGCACCGCCGCGCCGTCGAGCACCGTGACCGTGGAGCCCGCCTCACACGTCCCGACGAAGGCCGGGTTCGCGTCGTTCGTGATCGCGGCGGCGGCCGGGGTCGTGACGACCGGGATCGAAGGCGGCGTGCCATCGAGCGTGAAGTTGCGCACCGCGCTGTTCGGGCCGACCGCGCTGCTCGGGTCCGTCTGGAAGGCGAAGACCGCGTGCGGGCCGTCCGCGAGGCTCGGCGAGCAGGAGTAGACGGAGGCCGCGCAGGTCGCGCTGCAGAGCTGCGTCGCCCCCTCCATCAGCTTGATGGTGTTGCCCGGCTGGCAGCTCATCGTGATCGTCGGCGTGGAGGAGGCGACGAACGCGCCCTCCGTCGGCACCGTGATGACCGGCGAGACCGGCGGCGCGGTGATCGTGAAGGCGCGGATCGTGCCGAAGGGGCTCGAATTCCCGGCCGGATCGATCTGCCTCGGGGCGATGGAGTGCGCGCCGTTCGCGAGCAGCGCGGCGTCACACGAGAACGCCGACGCAGCGCACGTCGTCTGACAAAGCAGCGTGAGGCCCTCGAAGATGCGGACCGTCGCGTCCGTCTCACACGTGCCGGAGATCGTCGGCGTCGCGTCGGCGATCGTCGCGCCGGCGGCGGGCGTGTTGATGACCGGGACCGCGGGCAGCGTGTTGTCGATGGTGATCGCGACGGCGTTGCTGACGGGGCTGAGGTTGCCACCCACGTCCGTCTGCGTCGCCGTGATCGTGACGGGGCCCTGGGCGAGCACGGGCGAGTTGGACGCAAACGGGCTCGTCACCGTGCAGGTCGCGGAGCAGAGCTGCGTGGCGCCGTTGAGGACGCGCACCGTCGCGCCGGGCTCACACGTGCCGGCGACGTTCGGCGTGGTGTCCGAGAGCAGCGCGCCATTCATGGGCGCGGTGATCACGGCCGCGAGCGGCGCGGAGGCGTCGATGTTCACCGTGACGATCGGGCTCGGCACGCTGCGCTGCGCGCCGATCTGCTGATCAGCGGTGAGGGGGTGACCGCCGTCCGACAGCGCGCTGGTCGAGCAGGAGAAGGTCCCGCCCGCGCAGGTCGTCGCGCAGAGGACCGTGGCGCCCTCCGTCACGCGCACGCCGGAGCCGGTGACACACGTGCCGCCGATCAGCGGGGTGTTGTCCACGGTGAGGGTCCCGTTCGCGGGCGAGGTGATCGCCGGCGCCTGGTTGAGCAGACAGACCGACGGGCTGCCGGTGCAGGCGAAGCCCGCCTCGACCGTACAGGTTCCGGAGCAGCCATCGAGCGCCGCGAGTCCGCCGTCGTCGCACGCCTCGAACGTGTCGAGGAAGCCGTCGCCGCACAGCCCGACGTGGACCTGGTGGTCTTCCACCTCGCCGGAGTACGCATCGCCCGAGGACGTATTGCACGTCGTCGTGTTGTCGCAGATGCGCAGGCGGACGGAGGCAATCCCCGTCGTCGTGTAGGCCGGCGCCGCCCAGGTGAGCGTCGCGCTGCCGTTCGAGTACGGCGTGAGATCGTCACACACGCCGCTCGCGTGCTCGGACGCCTCGAAGGTGCCGTTGCGGTTGAAGTCGAGGAAGCCGTGCACCGTCGCCGTCGCGTCGACGCCGAAGTAGTTGTCGTTGCACGGGATCGCCATCGACGGGGCCGCCGCGTTCATCGCGACGGAGGTCGGGAAGGAGAGCGCGTCTTCGTCATCCGCGCCCGTCAGATCGTCCGCGTCGGCGGCGAAG
>CAYHCR010000352.1:0-4895 GCA_964354895.1 uncultured Myxococcales bacterium
GAGTCGAGCTCCTTGATCGGCACGCCCGCCGCGAGCGCGGCCGCGACCTCGAGGATCGGCTTCTCCCCCTGGCCGTAGACGACCAGATCCGCCTTGCTGTCGAAGAGGATCGAGCGGCGCAGCCCGTCCTCCCACCAGTCGTAGTGCGCGAGCCTGCGCAGCGACGCCTCGACGCCGCCGAGCACGATCGGCACGTCCTTGTAGGCCTCGCGGCAGCGGTGGGCGTAGACGGTCGTCGAGCGATCGGGGCGGCAGTCGGGATCGCCGTCGGGCGAGTAGGCGTCCTCGCGACGACGGCGTTTGTGCGCCGTGTAGCGGTTCACCATCGAGTCCATGTTGCCGCTCGTCACGCCGAAGAAGAGTCGCGGGCGGCCCAGGGCCCGGAACGCCTCGGCGCTCTTCCAGTCCGGCTGCGGCAGGATCCCGACGCGGTAGCCCTTCGCCTCGAGGATGCGGCCGATCACGGCGGCGCCGAAGCTCGCGTGATCGATGTAGGCGTCGCCCGAGACGATCACCACGTCGAGCTCGTCCCAGCCACGCGCCTTCGCCTCGGCGAGCGTCGTCGGGAGGAAGGGGCGATCGCGCAGCTTGGGCGCGGCGCCGGCGACGCGCAGAGGGACCAGTCCGTCGGGCATCCGCAGGTTCTATTCGCGGCGGCCGGCGGCGCAAGAGGCAGCCGCGCGGCGCGATCCGTGTAGCATCCCCAGACGCCATGTCCGCGACGACCTCCCCGACCCCGGGCGACGAGGAGCTCCCTCGGGCGCTCGGCCCGCGCTACGAGCTCCGATCGCGCCTCGGCGTAGGCGGCATGGGCGTCGTCTACGAGGGGCGCCAGCACGACACCGGCGAGACCGTCGCGATCAAGCTGCTGCGGGCCGAATACAGCGCGGAGGAGCTGCACGCCGAGCGATTCCTGCGGGAGGCGCGCGCCGTCTCGCGGATCGTCCATCCGAACGTCGTGCGGATCCTCGACCTCGGGCGAGCGTCGGGCGGCGAGCTCTACATCGTCATGGAGCTGCTGCAGGGGGAGACGCTCGCGGCCGTGCAGCAGCGCGAGGGTCGGATCGCGTTCCGGCGCGTCGTCCGGCTCGGGGTGCAGCTCTGCCGGGCGCTCGGGGCCGCGCACGACGCCGGGATCGTCCACCGCGATCTCAAGATGAGCAACGTGCTGATCGTCGCGAACGAGAGCGACCCGGAATTCGTGAAGGTCTTCGACTTCGGCGTCGCCAAGATCGCCGACGAGATCGAGGCGAACCTCACCCGCAGCGGCGTGCTCGTCGGGACGCCCGACTGCATGGCGCCCGAGCAGATCGAGGGCGGCGCGATCGACGCGCGCACGGACGTCTACGCGCTCGGCGTGCTCCTCTACCGCGCGCTGTCGGGGACGCCGCTCTTCGCAGCGACCGGGCTCGCGGCGATGGTCAACAGCCACCTCAACGTCGCGCCGGATTCGCTGCTGACGCGCGCGCCGACGGCCGGGATCCCGCCTGCGCTCGACGCGGTCGTGCAGCGTTGCCTGCAGAAGCGCCCCGGGTCGCGCTTCGCGACGATGGCGGACGTCGAGGAGGCGCTGCTCGAGTCGATCGAGGGGACGGCGTCGGGCGCGCCGCCGATGGGCCGCTACACGCCGTCGGCCCCCGAGCTCGACACCGCGCATCGCGCCCGGCCGCCGCAGCAGCCGGGCTGGTCGCGGCCCGAGCCGGCGACGATCGTGGTCGATCGCCCCGCCAGCGGCGAAGCTGCACGGACCGCGCCGGCCTTCGATCCTTCGCTCGCCTTCGACGCGATCCCCGACGGCACGCCGGCGCCGGGGGACACGGGACTGCGCACGGTCCCGATCGACGACGATCCGAGCGCGCTGCGGCGCGGCGGCTTGGTGGGGCTCGTCGTGGTGCTCGTCGTCGCGCTGCTCGGCGGGGCGGCGGCGCTCGCGGTCCGGGCAGGAGTGCCGATCTCGTGGGAGCGGCTGTTGCGGGAGTTGCCGGCGCGGGAGTTGCCGGCGCGGGAGTTGCCGGCGCGGGAGTTGCCGGCCCCTGCGCCGCAGCCTGCGCCCGCGAAGGGGAGCGGCCGCCCCGCGCCTCGTCGGGGAGAGGCCGCGACGCCGCACCCGTAGTGGTGCACCTCGGGGGTGGAGCCCGCCGCGCTGTCGGGGAAATCCGACGGTCGGGAGGGCGGCGGGGGCGGCAGCCGATGCTACCATCCGGCCGTCCATGTCCGTGTCGCAGTCCTCCAACGGCGGCGAAGAGCTCTTCCCGCGGCCCCTCGGCGATCGATACGTCCTGCACGCCCGACTCGGCGTGGGCGGGATGGGCGTCGTCTATGAGGGGCGGCCGGTCGCCGGTGGACCGCCGGTGGCCGTCAAGCTGCTGCGCCCGGAGTACAGCGCGGAGGCCCTCCACGCCGAGCGGTTCGTGCGGGAGGCGCGCGCGGTCGCCCGGATCGACCACCCGAACGTCGTGCGCATCGTCGACCTCGGCCAGCTCGCCGGCGGCCAGCTCTTCTACGCGATGGAGCTGCTCGACGGCGAGACGCTCGCGGCGCTGCAGCGGCGCGAGGGGCGACTCACGCCCCGGCGGGCCGTCGCGATCGCCGTGCAGGTCTGCCGGGCGCTCGGCGCGGCCCACGCCTGCGGGATCGTCCATCGTGAT
Organism: uncultured Myxococcales bacterium; assembly: GCA_964354895.1. Taxonomy (GTDB): domain Bacteria; phylum Myxococcota; class Myxococcia; order Myxococcales; family Vulgatibacteraceae; genus CAYHCR01. The sequence continues at coordinate 2,649 of CAYHCR010000352.1, forward strand.
CTGAAGCCCGGCAACGTCGTGCTGATCGCGCGCGACGACGAGCCGGAGTTCGTGAAGGTCTTCGACTTCGGCGTCGCCAAGATCGCCGACGACGTCGACGCGAGCCTCACCAAGAGCGGCATGCTCATCGGCACGCCGGACTGCATGTCGCCCGAGCAGATCCAGGGCACGCCCGTCGACGGTCGCACGGACATCTATGCGCTCGGCGTGATGCTCTTCCGGCTGCTCTCCGGCAGCGCGCTCTTCACCGCGAACGGCATCGCGGCGATGGTGAACAGCCACCTCAACACGCCGCCGGACTCGCTCCTCGTGCGGGTGCCCGACGCCCGGATCTCCCCGTCGCTCGACGCCGTCGTGCAGCGTTGCCTCGCGAAGCGGCCCGCGGATCGCTTCCCGTCGATGCAGTTCGTCGAGGAGGCGCTGCTCGAGGCGCTCGAGGGCACCGCGACGGGCCTGACGCCTGCGTTCGAGGCGTCACCGGCCGCCGGCGTCGAGCTCGATATATCGACCCGCAAAGCTGTCCCGCCGCCCCGGCTCGCGTGGGAGCGGACCGAGGCTGCGGGCGCGTCGATGGCCTCCCGCGGCGCGCCGACCGTGCCGCACCTGCGGGCGTTCGTCGCGCCGATCCCCGTCTCGCGGCCGACCGAGCCCACCCTGCCGAGCGCGGCGCCCATGCACGGCGCGCGGCCGACCGAGCCCACGCTGCCGAGCGCTCCGCCGACGTACGTCGCGCGGCCGACCGAGCCGACGCTGCCGAGCGGGGCGCCGGGGCGCGTCGCGCGGCAGACGGAGCCGACGCTGCCGAGCGGCGCCCGTGTCCCTGCGGCGGTGACGCTCTCCCCGTTCGATCTCCCCGCCGATCCGTCGCCGCCGCGACCCGCGCCCGCGCCTGCGCCGCGGCGCGCAGCCCCGATCGGCGCGATCGTGCTCGGGGGCGCAGCGCTGCTCGCCCTCGCCGTCGCGGTCTCCTTCTTCGCGCTCCGCGCGCCGCCGCCGCCGCTCCTCGAGGAGGCGCCGGTCGTCGTGGGCGGTCCGCCGCCGGACCGGGGCGCGCTCGCCGAGGTCGTGCCGGCGCGGGTCCCTGCTGCCGCAGTGCTGCCCGTCGCCGCGCCCGTCGTCCCGCCTGTCGCCGCGCCCGTCGCCGCGCCCGTCGCCGCGCCCGTCGCCGCCAAGGGCGCGCCGAAGTCTGCCCCGGCAGCCCCGGTCGCGGCGCAGAGCTCGCCCGCTGCCGCTGCCGCGCCGACCGTCGCTGCGCCCAAGAGCGCCCCGCCGCGGGCTCGCCCGCCCAAGCCGAAGCCCGTCGACGCCGACTTCGTCCCGCTCGATTTCTGATCGCCGATCGGCCCGGCCGATCGCGCGCCCGCCCCGAGGATCGCTCCGATGCACCACCGCTTCGTCCGGTCTCGCACGACCGCCGCTGCCGCGCTCGCGCTCGCGTGCGTGGCCCGCCCGGCCCTCGCCGCCGATCTCGGCGCGGCCAAGGAGGCCGCAGGGCGCGCCGAGCGGGCGATCTCCGAGCAGCGCTGGTGCGATGCGGTCGCCGCCTTCGTCGACGCGCACCGGCTCTCCGCCGATCCGCGCGCGCTCTTCAACGCGGGCGTCGCCGCGCAGAAGGGCGGTCACCTCAAGGTCGCGAAGTCGGCGCTCGCGCACTTCGTGGCGGAGGCGAGCGACAGCCCGCTGGGGCCCAAGGCGCTCGAGCGGCTCGAGGCGATCGACGCGCAGCTCGCGAGCGGGGCGCCCGATGCCGCGTGCGGGGTGACGATCGATCCGTTCGTCCCGCCGACCGCGGTCGCCCCGCCGCCACCGCCCGCGCCGGTCGTCGCTGCGCCCGTCGAAGCGGTCGCGGCGGTCGCGCCGGCGCAGCAGGACGAGGGCGGCTCCACCGCAGGGTGGGTGCTGCTGGGCGCGGGCGCGCTGACCTTCGTCGCGGGCGCGGGCTTCACGGCGTCGGCGATCTCGACGCGCAGCGAGCTCGAGGGGGAGGTCGGAGGCAGCCCGCCGCCGGTCTACGACGCGGCGACGCAGGACAAGCTCGACTCGTTCGAGCGCGCCAACGTCGTCGGCACGGCGGGGCTGATCGTCGGCCTCGCGCTGACCGCGGGCGGCGTGCTGCTGCTCAGCTTTGCAGGGGAGGAGACGGAATGAGGGCGCTCGCTCGTCGCGCAGCGGTGGTGCTCGCCGCCTCGGTCCTCGCGATCGGCGGGGGTTGCCTCGAGGTCGATCTCGGGGACGCGCCCTACCTGT
>CAYHCR010000353.1:0-4893 GCA_964354895.1 uncultured Myxococcales bacterium
CCCGGCGAGCGCTGCGACGCGGAGCGCTGCGTGCGCCCGCAGAGCTGCGCGGCGGCCGGGGACTGCGCCGGCGGGTTCGCCTGCGACGCAGGCCTCTGCGTGCCGTGCCGGGACGACGCGGCCTGCCCGCGCGGCGCCTGCGAGGCGGGCTTCTGCGGAGATCGGGCCGCGTGCGCGACCGACGCGGACTGCGCGACGGGGCGCTGCGGCGCGGGCGCGTGCGTCGCGTGCGTGCGGGATCTCGATTGCCGCGCGGGGCTCTGGTGTGAGGCGGGCGCCTGCGTGCCGCCGACCGCGTGCGCGACGGACGGAGACTGCGCCGCTGGGAACGTATGCGCCGCGGGCGCCTGTGCCGCCGCCGGCTGTGTGGATGATCTCGTCGAGCCCGACGACGACGAGCGGCACGCGCAGCCGCTGCGGGCCGACGGCGCGCCGATCTTCGGGACGCTCTGCCCCAACGACCCCGATCTCTACGCCTTCACCGCCCCGGCCGGCGCCGGGCTCGACGCGTCGCTCGGCGGGGCGCCCGAGGGCGTGACGCTGTCGCTGGTCTGGTACACGCCCGGCGCGCGCGAGCGGCGCACCCTGCCGGCGCCCCAGGGGCGGCTCGCGATGCAGCGGTTGCCGGACGCGGCGGCGAACCGGTGGTTCCTGGCGGTGGAAGGGGCGGGCGGCCGGACGGGCGGCTACGCGCTCAGCGCGCTGCTCGCCCGCGGCGGGGGCGCCTGCGACGACGCGCTCGAGCCGAACGACACGCGCAACGCGCCGTGGGCCGTGACGCTGCCGGCGCGGCTCGAGGGGCTGGCGCTCTGCGGGGACGATGACTTCTTCGCCGTCGCGGTGTCGGAAGGTATGCAGCTGGTCGCGCACGCGTTCCCGACCGAAGGGAGCCCGAAGCTCGAGCTCTTCACGCAGCCCGGCGCCCGGCTCGCGACCGGCAGCGCGACGACCGAGGGCGCGGGCGGCGTGCGCGCCTCGGCGGGGCCCGCCGGACCCGGCGGCGAGACGTGGCTCGTGAAGCTCTCCGCGGGGCCCGCGCGCTACAGCCTCGCGCTCTCGCTCGCGGAGGACGCTTCCTGCGTCGACGCGCGCCCGCTGCTGCTCGGCGGGGGCGATCGGGGCCGCGTGGCCGGCTCGACGCTCGGCGCGCCGGCCTCCGCCGACGCAGGAACGTGTGCAGCCGGTGGCCCGGACGCCGCCTTCGCGCTCGAGCTCTCCGGCGAGGCCTCCCTGCGCGCCGAGCTGCAGACGGCCGCCGCGCTCTCGCTGTCGCTGCAGGACGAGGCGTGCGGGCTCGAGCTCTCGTGCGCCGTGCCGCTCGGGGACGGCGCCACGCTCGAGCTCCCGTCCGTCGCCGCGGGGCGCTACCGGCTCGTGGTCTCCGGAGCGCCCGGTGTCGCCGGCGACTTCACGCTCGCGGTGCGTGCGGGCGCCGCGATTCCGCCGCCCGGCTTCTTCGTCGGCGTGAGCTCCACCTCGTCTCCCGCGCCGAGGCCCTCCAGCACGATCAGCTTGTTGCCGTCGGTGGCGCCGGTGCGGATGCGCTGCTTGCCCCCGCCGGGCTTCACGGCGTAGCGCTGGCCGCCCTCGCTGCGCACCGCCGTCAGGGGCAGCAGCAGGACGTCGGCGTGCGTCGCCACGACGATCTCCAGATCTGCACTCATGCCCGAGCGCAGGAGGGAGGCGTCCTTGTCGGTGACGACGACGTCGACGTCGAAGGTGACGACGTTGGAGACGAGCTCGCCGAGCGCCGAGACCCGCGCGACCCGACCCTCGAAGACCCGCTCGGGATACGCGTCGACGCGGATGTCGACGGGGTGACCGACCTGTACCCGGCCGATCTGCGCCTCGTCGAGCTGGCCGACGACGCGCAGCTCCGAGAGATCCGCGAGCACGATCAGGCGCGAGCCGCCCGACACGTTCGTCAGCGCGGACGCGACCATCGAGCCCCGCTCGACGTCGACGGTGAGCACCGTGCCGGCGAAGGGCGCCTTGATCTCCGTCTCCTCGAGCTGCCGCCGCCGCTCCGAGACCTCCAGCCGCGCGCTCTCGAGCTGTGCCCGCACGCCCTCGACCTGCGCGGCCTTGAGCTTCGCCGTGCCCTCGGCGATCGCGCGCGCGTGGCTCGTCGTGCGGCCGCTCTCCGCGGCGACGAGCCCGAGCTCGCGCCCCTTCTCCGAGACGCGCACGTCCTCGGTCACCTTTGCCAGCTCCGCGGCCGCGAGCGCCGCCGACGCCTCGCTCTCTGCGAGCTGCGCGCGCAGCCGGCGCTCGACGCTCTCGGACGCCTTGAGCGCCAGCTCGCTCGCCCGCCGATCGATCCGCACGAGCGGCTGGCCCGCCTCGACGCGCGCCCCCTCGCGCGCGAGCACCTCCATCACCTCGCCGGAGGCGCGGCTCTTCACGTCGACCTGCACCACCGGCTCGATGGTCCCCGACGCGCTCGCGCGATCCACGAGCGAGCCGCGCTCGACCTTCACGAGCACGGCGCCGGGGCTCGCGTCCTTCGAGCAGGCCGACAGCAGCGCCAGCAGCAGCATCCTGCGCCTCACGGCCCGCCGCCCGCGTCGTGCAGCTCTGCCAACCATACGCCCGTCAGGTGAGAGAGCCGCAGCGCCGCCGCCTCGTACGCGGCCTCGGCCCGCCGCGCGGAGAGCGCGCCCTCCCGCTCGCCCTGCTGCGCCGCGAGCAGCTCGGTCGCGACCGACGTACCGAGCTGCAGACGTGCCCGCTCCGCCTCGGCGAGCGCGCGCGCGGCGTCCGCCGCCTCCTTCGCGAGCGCGAGCTCCTCCCGCGACGAGGTCAGCTCTGCCTGCGCGCCGCGCCACTCGCTCTGCAGCGCCTCCTCCCGCTGGCGCAGCCGCGCCTCGGCCGCACGCAGCTCTGCGGCCGCTCCTGCCGCCTCCGCGTGCTCCCGCGCCGCGCCGAGCGGCAGCTCGAGCTGTGCGCCGACGAGCGCCTGCCAGGCCGGCTGGTCGTTCGCCAGCGCGTCGGCGAGCGAGACCGACGGCGTCGAGAGCGTGGCGAGCCCCGCGCGGCCGGTCAGATCGAGCCGCAGGCGCGCCGCGTCGTCGGCCTGCACGAGCCGCTCGCGGGCGGCCTCGAGCTCCGCCTCCGCCGCGAGCAGCGCGGGCGTCTGCAGCGGCGCCGCCGCGAGCGATCCCGCGATCGTCGCGTCGCTCCACGCGGCCGTGGGCGCCGGCTCGTCCGGCGGCGCGCCCATGAGTCGCGCCAGCTCCAGCGCCCGCAGCGTCCGCTCGCGGCGCGCGCCCTCGAGGTTGCGCCGCACCGCCGCGTGCTCGCTCAGGAAGCGCAGCACCTCCACCTTCGGGATCGTGCCGAGCGCCCGCTCCTTCGCCTCGGCGTCCTGCCGCTGCCGCGCCGCGAGCTGCTCGGCCTCGCCGGCGATCCGCAGGACTTCCTCCGCGAGCGAGAGCGCCCGGTGCGCGAGCCGCACGTCGCGTACGAGCCGGCTCGCGGCCTCGAGCCGCGTCGCCTCCGCGGCTGCAGACCTTGCGACGGCCGCCCGCTCCGCCGCGAGCACTGCGCTCGTGCCAGCGCCCCGCAGCAGCGGTTGGCGCGCCTCGAGCCCGGCGCTCCAGCGCAGCTCCCGCTCGGCCGCGACGCCGAGGCCCGCGTCGGGCCAGGTCGAGTTCGCGCCCACCGTCAGCCCGAGGCTCGTGCCGATCGGCGAGTTCCAGGCGAGCGTCGCGTCGGGCGTGAGCATGTTTGCGCCGCTCTTCACCGGACCTGACGCGCCGCTCCCGAGCCGCTCCTCGCGGCCGCCCTCCACGCCGATCGTCAGCCGCGGGGTGCGAGCGTCCTGGGCGGCCCGCAGCGCTGCACGCGAGGCGCGGGCTGTGGCGACGGCCTCCTCGAGCTCGGGGTTATGGGCGAGCGCACGGGCGACCGCCTCGTCGGCGGAGAGCGCCGGCGGGGTCGAGGAGAGCAGCACGAGGAGCAGGGCAGCCGTCACGGCGCGCGGACGCAGTCATACGTCACCGGCACCGGCGCGCCATGGTCGATCACGTCGAAGTCCTCGACCTGCAACGCGGCGAGATCGTGCGGCCCGAAGCCGACCTCGTCCCATGTATGTGTGGTGAAGCGGTCGCTCTGCGCCGTCAGCGCGATGTTGCCGCCGTCTGCGTGGAACATGCCGTAGCGCTGCATCGCGCGCGCGACGATCCGCGCGCCCTCGTTGGGGAGCGAGGCCAGCGGGTAGTCGGCGCGCAGCCGCAGGTGGACGCCATACGAAGGCGCACCCGCCGCGCCGCTGGTGTTCGTGCCATGCGTCGCGGGCGGGACGTACGTCCGCGCGCGGATCCGATCGTTGGGCAGGATGAAGCGGATCGCGTGGTCGATGGAGCCCGCCGCGAGCTCGTCGGCGGTGAACAGCAGCGGCGCGATCGGGAAGCCCGCCGCGTCCGCGCTCGTGCACTGCGCCCCGCGGCCCTCGGGCCCGTAGACCCGCGTGAGATCCCAGACCGCGAGGCAACCGCCGTACAGGGTCGCGTCCGACTGGTTGGCGCGCCACATCTCGTACAGCTTTGCGCCGCGCACCACGATCAGGTGGCAGTCGCCGTCCGTCGTGCAGGCGTAGCCGTCTTCGCCCTCGAGCGCCCCGCCCGGAGGCAGCGGCACCGGCACCGCGTCGCAGTCGGGGTCGTAGAAGTCGTCCGTCGGCGCGAACGTGACCATGGGCGCTGCGCCGTCGTCGCTGAGCACCTCGAAGCTGAAGTCGATCTGGAAGCGGTCGCCGTTGCCCCAGCCGCCCGCGTCGCGCAGCGCCTGCAACTGCGTCGCCGAGTCGCCAGCCGCGGCCACGCCGGAGACGTCCTGGTACCAGAGCGAGCCCGGCGGAAAGTGCCGCCCGCCACTCGGCGAACCGCCGCC
>CAYHCR010000354.1:0-4885 GCA_964354895.1 uncultured Myxococcales bacterium
AACCCCCTGGCGCAAATGATCGATATTCCTAGAGAAAACTCATGCGATCGCCCTGGGGCTTGCGGCTGGACGGCGCGCGGCGCTTCGCGGGCAGGTTTGCGCGCGCCTCGAGCCAGGCGGCGAGCTCGTTCTTGCGGAACCGGATGGTGCGGTCGCCGATCCGGACGAACGGGATTTTTTTCTGGCTGACCCAGTTGTAAAGGGTCCCGATCGGCATGCCGAGGAAGGCGACCGCCTGCGGGTACGTGAGAAGCATGTCGCTCTCGGGGACGGCCGGGGCGACCGGTTGCGACGTGGAGGTGGCGTCAATCAAGGCGAGCAACGGCTCGAGGGCGGCGGTGTCGAAGCCGGCGGCGGTGAGGCGCTTGCGGGTTTCGTCGAGGTTTCGTTCGGACATGGGGGCTCCTGGCGGGCATGGCTGGGGCCGTGCCGCCGATCGCGGTGGGTGATGCGGGTCTGGTGATTCGGTACCGGACGCGTGCGGCGTACCGGCCGAGGGAAGCTCCGCAGGGATCTTTGCCCCGCGTTGCTTCACATGTACCAAGGCCGAAGTTCGATCGACAAGGCCGCGGCCCCGGTCGCCGGGCGATGCGTCGATCTCCGTCACGCGGAGCGCAACGCTTTCCAGAGCAACCGCGCGGCGTTGCGGGGGACGGCGGCGATGAGCTCACGGCTCGCTCGACGCGCGACCGGGTGAGGAGGCGAAGACAGGCGGTGAGAGCCCCGCGAGGTCGTGCCAACGAGAGTTCACCGCAGCTTCGCGGCTGGCCTGGTTGGATCGAGGCCGCCGGCAGGCCGCGCGGGTGCTCACTCTGCGTTCATTTCGCGGCGTGGGGGGCCACGTCCCCGCCCGCCACGGCGCCAGCGCTACCCCGCCCCGCTCCCCCGCTTGGCCGCGCCCTTCGCCCCCATCGGCAGCACGGCGCCCCGCCCGCTCAGGTCCGGCGCGGGGATCAGGCCGCGCACGCGGTCGAACGCCTCGGGCACGAGGTGCGCGTAGACCTGCACCATCGCGTAGCTCTTCCAGCCGCCCATCTTCATGAGCGTGTAGAGGTCGACGCCGCGCATCACCAGGTGCGAGGCCCAGGTGTGGCGGAGCGAGTGGAAGGTGATCGGGTTCTCGTCGGGATCGAGCCGCGGGAGGCCGGCGCGCTCGCGGACGGCGGCGAGCGTCTCGCGCCAGACGCGATCGGCCTCGTCGCGCTGGGTGCCGTTGACGTTGGGGAAGACGAGCAGGCCCGGCGAGCGCAGCCGCCACGCCCGAAGGATCGGCGCGAGCGCGTCGATGATCGGGACGGTCCGCGCGTAGCCGCCCTTGGTCGTCTTCCGCCCGTGCGAGCGCGAGACGCGGAGCTGCCCGCGCTCGAGGTCGACGTCGGTCCAGCGCAGCGCCGCGAGCTCGCCGAGGCGCAGGCCCGCGTAGACGGCCGTCGCGTAGAGCGGGAGGACGCCGGGCGCGTGGGTGCGCTCCTCCCGCGGCCCCTTGATCTGCTGGCCGCGCTGGCGCGCCGCCTCGTCGTCGGCGTCGAACGCCTGCGCGGCGGTGAGCAGGCGCGCGACCTCGGCGTCGGTGCGCAGCCAGCCGCGCTTCACCTCGTGCTGCGCGACGGAAGGCTTGCGGATCCGCGGCACGCGCGAGATCCAACCGAGCTCCTCGGCGAGCCGCAGCATCGAGCCGAGCAGCGTGAGCACCTTCTGGATCGTCCGGGGCGCGTAGGGCTTGCCCTTCACGTCGGGCTTGCCGCGGTTGCGGCCCTTCACGCCGATGCGCGCCGCGTCGAGGCGCGCGCGGACGGCGTCGAGCTTCGCGCGGTCGATCTCGCGCACCTCGACGCCGCCGAGGACCGGGGTCAGGTGGGTCGCGATCGTGCCGCGCTCGTCGCGCCCGCCGCGGTTCTCGGTGGCCCGGTGCTCGAACCAGTACGCGACGAGCTCCTCGAAGGTGTGGCGCTCGGCCGGCGCCGCCTTGAGGCCGCCCTCGATCTGCCGGGCGTCGGCGAGGGCGATCCGGAGGGCGTCCTTGGCGTCGGTCTCGGTCCGGTAGGTGGCGGACCGCCGGGTGCCGGTGTGGTCGACCCAGTCGATCCGGTAGCTCGACTTGCCGTTCTTGCGGTGGCGGACGGTGAGGCCCATCGCCCGACGCTACAGGCCGCGCCCCACCATTTTCCCACCGCGGGCGGCGGGCAAGAAAAGAGCCCTCACGGCTGGTACCGTAAGGGCTCGATTTTCTTCTCGAAAATGGCTCCCTGAGCAGGACTCGAACCTGCGACCCGCGGATTAACAGTCCGCTGCTCTACCAGCTGAGCTATCAGGGAATGTGGCTTCATCGCCCCTCTCCGTGAGGTCGAGGGCGATTTCGGCCGCGGTTCCTACCGGGGCAGCGGCGGGGTGTCAAGCCGAAGACCGGGGGAGAGGGTCGGCTCGCGGGAGGCTTGCCTCCCGGCGGCGGGCGCGTGCAGTCTGCGCGCCTTTTTCGGGCCCGCGGCCGTCAGGCCTCGCGTCGGAGCCTCCATGGGCCTCAACAGTCTGCGGGACTTGCTGCTGCAGGCGGGCGTCGTGACCGCCGAGCAGGTGAAGAAGTCGGAAGAGGCCGCGAAGGAGCAGGCCTCCAAAGCGCGCGCTGAGCGGGAGCGGCGAGACGTTCGCGGCGGCCCGGGCGGACGCGGAGGCCCGAGCGGTGATCGACCCGAGGCGCGGGGCGGCCCTGGCGGACGAGGAGCCCCGAGCGGTGAGCGACCCAGCGGGCGCGGCGCAGGCGGTCGGCCGGACGGTCGTGGCGGCGCCGGCGGGAGGCCCTCGAAGCCGAGTGAGCCGCGCAAGCTCACGCCGGAAGAGCAGCGGCGGCGCGAAGAGGAGGCGGCGTACCGGGAGAAGGAGCGCGCCCTGACCAGCGAGCGCGACGCAAACCGGGCCCGCGCCGCCGAGGACCAGCTGCGGCAGAGGCGGCTCCGGGAGCTGGCGGAGACGCACGGCGTCGTCGAACGCGGGGACGAGGGCTTCCACTTCGTGACGCGGAAGAATCGCGTGCAGCGGCTCTACGTGACGCCGGCGCAGATCCTGGCGCTCGAGGCGGGCGAGCTGGCGGTGATCGAGAAGCCGATGCCGGCGTCGATCGAGTTCGCGCTCGTGCCGCGCGTGGCGGCGGAGCAGGTCGTGGAGATCGACAAGCGGGCGCTGCGCTTCTACGCGCGGGCGGCGGGGGAGTCGTACGGCTTCGTCGGCGACGCGGGGGGCGCGTCGGGGCGGGCGGCGGAGCGCGGGGACGAGGGGGCGGAGACAGAGCCCGAGACTGCGTCGGCGGCGGAGACTGCGGCGGCGGCGGAGACTGCGGCGGCGGCGGAGACTGCGGAGGGCGCGGCCGGGGACGCGCAGGACGGGACCGGAGGAGGCGGCGATGGCGACGAGGAAGGCTGAGCTCCGCACGCAGCCGCAGAAGCGGCTGGACACATTCCCGAACCCGAAGGTCGCGCGCTCGTATGAGATCGAGTTCGACTGCCCGGAGTTCACGTGTCTCTGCCCGCTGACGGGGCAGCCGGACTTCGCACACATCACCATCCGCTATGTGCCGGACGAGCACTGCGTGGAGCTCAAGAGCCTGAAGCTCTACCTCTGGAGCTTCCGGAACGAGGGCGCGTTCCACGAGGCGGTGACGAACCAGATCCTCGACGACGTGGTGGCTGCGATCGCGCCCCGCTCCGCCGAGGTGAAGGGCGACTTCTTCGTGCGAGGCGGCATCCGCACCATCGTCACGGCGCGGCACGAGGCGAAGCCGGGGCGCGCGAAGCGCTGACCCGACCCGTCAGGTCTTTCCCTCACCCGCGAGCGCGCCGTCGAGCCAGAACGGCTCGGCACGCTGCAACCGACCGTCGTGCAGATCGAGCACGAAGCCGCCTTCGCGGCCGCGTCGGGTGGAGCTGCCTGCGTTGACGATGGCGAGGCCGGAGCGCCTGCGGACGATCGACCGGTTGTGGACGTGGCCGCAGAGGATCGCGGCGACCGCGTGGCGCTCGGCGACGGCGAGCAGCTTTGCGGCGTCGGCGAGGCCGTGCGTCGGCGAGTCGAAGGAGCCGTCGGCGCGGACCGGGGCGTGATGGACCGTGACGACGCAGGTGCGGCCTGCGAGCCGTCCTCCGCCGAGCAGCGCGTCGAGCGCGCGCAGTTGTGCGTCCCCGACCCAGCCGCGCGCGATGCCGGGCGCGAGCGGGACGCGGGCAGAGGTCAGGGCGACGATCGCGCCGTGCTCGCCGACGAACCGGACGAGCGGCCAGGGGCCCTCGACGGCGACGGGCAGGTCGGAGGAGAGGTGGTCACCGAACCAGCGGCCGAAGCGATCCTGGCGGGCGGCGCCCGGCGTGTAGACGTCGTGATTGCCGGGGATGACCGTAAAGCGACGCGGATCTCCGGCGAGCCCGACGAGCGCGCGGCGGGCAGCGGCGAACTCCTCGTCGTGCGCGAGGCAGGTCAGATCGCCGCTGAGCACGACGTGATCGACGTCGGGCTGCAGCCCTCGCCGGGCGAGGGCCGTGAGCGAGGAGGCGGCGTCGGCGTACTTCTTCGCGCGACCGCCCGGCCCCAGCTCGAGCCGCGCGACGACACGCCGCCAGCCTATCTTCCGCAGGGGACGCTGCAGCCAGTCGAGCTGCACATGAACATCGCTGACGTGGAGGAGGCGCACGCGCGGAGCATCGACGGCGGCCCGCGCGCTGTCGAGCCGAACCCGGCCGGCGCCGCCGACGCTGACGCCGCTGACGCTGTCGCCGCTGACGCCGTCGCCGTCGCTGACGCTGTCGCCGACGCCGTCGCCGTCGCCGTCGCCGACGCCGTCGCCGTCGCCGTCGCCGTCGCCGTCGCTGTCGCTGTCGCCGACGCTGACGCGTCCCGCTAG
>CAYHCR010000355.1:0-4879 GCA_964354895.1 uncultured Myxococcales bacterium
CGTGCACGCATCCGCGTGCCCGAGCCGACACGCGCGGCCGACGAGCTCGCGCGCCGTCAGGGGGCGGCCGTTCGCGGCGTCGATCGCGTGCAGGAGCTGCTTGGGGTCGATCATGGCCGGGCACCCTACGCGCTCCCGGCTCATGCCGCACTGCGTTGAGAGCCCCGCGCCCCGATGCTACGGTCGGCTTCGTCCCCCGCCGCAGGTGCCCCGTTGAGAAGGATGTTCACCAGCTCGCTGGCGCGCAAGCTCGCGCTCACGATCGCGCTGCCGCTCGGGCTCGTCGGCCTCGGCGCGCTGGCGTGGGTGCGCGACGCGGCCGAGACGGCCGTCGCGGAGAACGCCGAGCAGGAGATGGTCGCGCTCGCGGAGCAGGTCGCGACGATCTTCGAGCTGGCCGAACCGGGCGCCGAACCCCACCGCGCGGTCGACGCCGCGATGCGCGCGGAGTGGCGGCCGATGGGCCACGTGCGCGAGCTGCGGGTCGTGGGGCGTGACGGGAAGGTCCGCTGGTCGCGGCGCGTCGAGGAGGTCGGCCAGCTCCTGCCCGACGCGCCGCGCGTGCTGCGGCTCGAGGCCCGCGAGGGCGTGGACGTCATCCGGCCGCTCGGCGGGATGGACTGCGCGAGCTGCCACACGAACGACGCCTTCTTCGTCGGCGCGCTGCAGCTCGCGATCGACGAGCCGAAGCTCGCCCGCGACGTGCGCGCGCTGCACCGAGGCGCCCTCACCTTCCTCTTCGCGACGACCGCGCTGCTCGCGCTCGTGCTCTTCCTCGCCGCGCGACTGGTCGTCATCCGGCCGTTGCAGCGGCTGCGCCACCTCATGCTGCGGGCGCAGGCCGGCGAGATCCTCGTGCGCGCCACGGTCGATCGGCGCGACGAGATCGGCGAGCTGCAGCAGGCCTTCAACACGATGCTCGCGAAGATCACCGATCTCAGCGTGACGACCGTCGAGCAGGGCATGGAGGTCGATCGGATGCAGCGCGAGCTCAAGCTCACGACCGAGCTCGAGCGCCAGTCGCTCACCATCGCCGAACAGAACCGCACGCTGCAGTCCCGGATCCGCGAGCTCACGCTGCTCTCCGAGGTGACGCGCTCGATGAACGCGACGCTCGAGCTCGGCGAGATCCTCGGCCTCGTCACCGAGCTCGTCGGCGTCACGCTCGGCTTCTCGGAGTTCGCCGTGCTGCTCGTCGACGACGAGAAGCACGACCTCGTCGTCTCCGCGACGTGGGGCTTCCCGGATGACGCTGGCATCCACGGCATGCGCTTCGGCCTCCACGAGGGCGTCAGCGGCGAGGCGGCGCGCTCGGGCCGCCCGGTCCTGGTCCCCGACGTCGAGAAGGAGGAGCGCTTCCTCTGGTACCGCGGCAAGCTCCAGCACGCCGGCTCGTTCCTCTCCGTGCCGATGGTGCACAAGGGCACGGTCGTGGGATTGCTGAACTTCTCACGGCCCGAGCGCGACGCGTTCCACGAAGACGACGTCAACCTGCTCACGAGCCTCGCCGGGCAGGCCGCGCTCGCGATCGCGAACGCCCGGCTCTACCAGCAGACCGTCGAGCTGACGCTGACCGATCCGCTCACGGGCGTGCACAACCGCCGCCACCTCTTCGCGCGCCTCGAGATGGAGATCACGCGCGCCCAGCGCTTCGGGACCGAGGTCTCGTTCGTGATGATCGACGTCGATCACTTCAAGCACTACAACGACACCAACGGCCACCCGGCCGGCGACGAGGTCCTGCGGCGCGTCGCGTCCGCCCTCGGCTCGGTCGTGCGCAAGATCGACACCGTCGCGCGCTTCGGCGGCGAAGAATTCGCGGTGATCCTGCCGCAGGTCCGCGCGATCGAGGCGGCCGAGGTCGCTGAGAAATTGCGCCGCACGATCGCGCGCACCGACTTCCCGCACGGCGCCTCCCAGCCCGGCGGCCTGCTGACGATCTCCGTGGGCGTCGCGACCTGGCCGCACGACTCGAGAGAGCTCTCGGCGGTCGTTGATGCGGCCGACGCCGCGCTCTACGCGAGCAAACGCGGCGGCCGCAATCGCGTCACGAGCTACAAGCCGGGCCTCGAGTCGCTCGAGGGGCGCGAGCGCTCCGCTGGCGACGCGAAGCGCCGGCTCGTCGATCCGAAGGGCGAAGAGAAGCCGAGCTGAACCAAAGACGCTGCTCCGCTCAGAACTCCGGGTCGACGAAGACGGTCTGCTTCAGATCGAGGCCGCCGGTGTAGCCGTAGCTCACGTACGAGTCGTAGCCGTAGACCGTCAGGCCGATCGGGTCGGTCGCCGTGATCGAGTAGACGCCGGCCGGCTGACAGGGCGCGGTGGCGCCGTTCGGACAGAGTCGCTGCCGCGCGACCTTCCAGGGTGAGTTCGGGACGTTCGTCCAGTTCGTCACGGTGAAGGAGCCGTTGATCGACGAGATCGAGACGATCGGCGGGCCGCGCACGCCGGCCTGCGGCGCGACGATGTTGACGTAGTTCTCCGCGATCGTCGTCGGCACCAGGAAGAGGTAATCGCGGCGGAACTGCGCGGTCGGCGGCGCGAGCACGAGCGACGGATCGCCGACGCTGTCCCCGTGCGTCTCCTGGCCCACGAACATCTGGCTGACGAGCACCGGGTTGTTCGCCGAGATCAGGAAGTCCGCGGTGGTCTTGAGCTCGACCGAGTCGCCGGCGTTCAGGTTTGCAGACGCGATCGCCTGGCCGGTCGCGGTGGTGACGGGCGGCGCAAACGTGACCGTCGTGCCCGAGAGGCCGGCCGTGACGCGCCAGTAGTCGGGCGCGAGCCCGTTGCCGAGCGGGACCGAGCGGGCCGCGACGTACTCCGTGCCCCAGGTGTGGAACGGGAAGAGCTGCTCCTCGAGGTGGTCGCAGGCGAACTTGTCGTAGGGGACGAAGGCGCAGTCCGAGCCACCGAAGACCGCGACCGGCTTGTCGGAGGTGATCACGGTCCCGTTCATGGACGAGGCGTACTGCGTGACGGGGTACTGGCCGCCGAGCGTGCTGGTCGTCGTCGCGCCGCCGGGCGCCGTCCAGAACTGCAGGACGTCGAAGTCGTTGAGCGTGTAGGTCGCCACGCTGCCGCGCGCCTGTGCCCCGACGCCGCCGCCGGCCACGGTCCAGCCGCGGAAGCTGACCGTGACGGTCGTGTTCGGCTCGGTGCCGATGATCGCGAGCGAGCCGGGCAACTCGGTGTTGGAGATCCCCTGATCGACCGAGACATGCTGCGAAGAGATCCCGACGTAGCTCGACGAGGTCGCGCCGGGGGGCGCAAAGATGTGCGACGGCAGCAGGAGTGAGGCGTCGTTCGTGTAGGTGAAATCTGCAAAACTGCAGAAGCCGCCCGGGAGGCACTGCTCGCCCGAGAAGCCGTCCGGGCAGTCAAATCCAGAGCTGCAACCGCTCGCCTGCGAGGAGATCAGCGGGTTGAACTGGTAGGCCGTGACCGGCGCGGTCGACGAGAGCCGGAACGCGGTGCGCTGCTTGCCGGTGCCGTCGAACGCCGTCCAAGGCAGGCGGATCACCTCGATGCCGTTGCCGGCGATCGTGCGCTGCGCGACCTGCTGCGTCGCGCTGTGGATCGTGACGGTGATCGAGGCGGGCGTCGTGTTCGCCACGACGACGCCGTAGTCATCCTGGAAGTTGGCGGAGAGGCCGCTGTTGGAGAGCGCGGCGAGCCAGAATTCGCAGCCCTTGTAGGAGTTGGCGGCGGCGGCGGCCTCACACGGGTCCGAGCACGCCTTCGTCTGCGGGTCACACGCCTGGCCCGCGGGGCAGGCCTCGGGCTGGAAGAAATCGCCGCCGTCGTCGCAGACCTCCCGCTCGTTGGGGTTGGCGCCACAGCGCACTTCGCCAGGCGCGCAGAAGGTCGGGACGCAGGTCCCCGCCGTCGGAGCGCCGGCCGTCTCGTCGCAGCGCGACGCGCCCGTGCAGCGGTCGTTGATCCAGCTCTCGCCGGTCGGGTCGCAGGTCCGGGAGAGGTCGGTCGCGAGACACTCGGAGGTGCCCGGCGTGCAGATGCGGCAGTAGCCGTTCGTGCAGACGGCTGCCGCGTCCTCACACGTCCCCGCGACCCAGGAGGCGCCGGTCTCGTCGCACTCGTCGTACTGCAGCGCCGTGCCGCCTTCGGTGCAGCGCCGCGCGCCGGGCGCGCAGAGCGTGCAATTGCCGAAGGAGCAGCCGCCACCGACCGGGCAATCACTGCGGATCCAACGACCGCCTTCGCACTGCTCCCGCGAGCCGCCCGGGCACTCCGCGTCGGTCGCGCACGTCAGGGTCCCGGCGCATCGGCCACCTGCGCAGGTGCCCCCGCCGGCGTCGGCGCAGTCGATGTCGTTCGTGCAGAGATAGTCCTGCGCCACGCAGACGGCGCCCTGGCAGAGGCTCGCCGGCGCGGCCGCGCAGCGACGACGGCCGGCGCTGCAGGTGGGGTCGACCCCGCCGCCGCCGCCCGCGCCGCCGCCGTGCTCGATCGGCACGCAGGCCCCCGTGATGAGGTCACAGCGCTGCTCGAGCGGGCAGTCGTCGTCCGAGTCACAGCCGGCCACCACGCAGGCGCCGCTCTCCGGGTCGAGCCGCTCGCCGTCGCCGCACGTGGGATCGGGGACGTCACCGGGGATGATCTTCACTGTGTCTTCGCCGCCGGCGCCGGCGGCGAGCAGCAGCGCAGCCGGCAGCAGGAGGAGGGCGCGGGACGGGCGGAGCGTCATGGGCGAGAGACCTCGGCGGCCGCGGAAGCTCGGCCCCTGGACACGCGGATGCAGAAAAAGGGCCGAAGGATAACGCGGTGGCGCGGTCGGGGGAAGCCGGGCCGACGCCCCCCGGCCTACATCTCGAGCTTGTCGAGCTCGAGGTCGAGCTCGTCGATCGTGTCGAAGTCG
>CAYHCR010000356.1:0-4855 GCA_964354895.1 uncultured Myxococcales bacterium
CGGAACGGCGGGACGGTAGCACGCGTCCGCTGAAATGTCGCAAGCGC
This sequence comes from uncultured Myxococcales bacterium, assembly GCA_964354895.1. Taxonomy (GTDB): domain Bacteria; phylum Myxococcota; class Myxococcia; order Myxococcales; family Vulgatibacteraceae; genus CAYHCR01. The sequence goes on from CAYHCR010000356.1 coordinate 48, forward strand.
TCCGGTCGCGGGCGCTGTGGTCGCAATCGTCACGGCAGCAGCGCCCGGACCCGACCCGCGAGCCGCGCGGCCTCCAGCACCGTCACGCCCTCCGTGCCGAAGACGAGCAGGCCCACCACGTCCGCGGTCGCGCCCGGCGGCGGCGGCTCGATCTCGCTCTCGCGGATCCCGACGAGCTCATCGACGCGCAGGGCGAGATCGCGCGGGTTTCCCTCGAGCACCACGAGCCGCGGGACGGCGGTCGGGGGCGGCTCGCCGGAGAGCTCGAGCAGCGCCGCCGTGTCGACCACGGTGGCGACGCGGCCGCGCAGGTTGAAGACGCCGGCGATCGCGCTCGGCGCCCGCGGGACGCGCGTGAGCTGGGTCGGCACCGGCACGACCTCGCGGACCTCGGCGAGCGGCAGCGCGAAGCGGCGGCCCCGCACCAGGAAGAGCACGAACCGGCGCGGCGCGGCGATCACAGCCGGAAGCGGGTGACGACCGACTGCAGCTCCACCGACAGGTTCGTCAGCTCCTGCGCGGCGGAGGTCATCTGCGCCATCGCGGCGGTCTGCTCCTGGATCGCGTGCGCGACCTCCTCGGTCGACTTCGCGTTGTCCTTCGCGAGCGTCTTGATGTCGGTCATGGCGCTGACCATCTCGTCGGAGCCGGCGCGCTGCTCGAGCGCGGCCGCGGTGATGAGCTTCACCTTCTCCGCGCCCTTGCGCGCCGCCTCGGCGATGCCGGTCAGCGAGCGCAGCAGCTGATCGAGATCGCCGCGCCCCTGCTCGAGCTCGGCGATGCCCTCCTTCATCGCGCCGACGACCGACGAGGAGCGGGCGTTGACCTCGCGGGCGAGCCGGCTGATCTGCTCGGCGCTGCGTCCGGCGGACTCCGCGAGCTTGCGCACCTCGTCTGCGACGACCGCGAAGCCCCGGCCGTACTCGCCGGCGCGCGCCGCCTCGATCGTCGCGTTGAGCGCGAGCAGGTTCGTCTGCTGCGCGACGGCGGTGATCGCGTCGACGATCTTCGAGATCTCCTGGGTCTTCTCGCCGAAGGCGAAGACCTGCTCGCTGGCCGCTTCGATCCGCGCGAAGACGCGCTTGACCTTGTCGCCGGCCAGCTTTGCCACCTCGCCGCCCCGCTGCGCCGCGTCGGTCGTCTCCGACACGCTCTTGGCCGCGTCCTCGGCGCTCGACGCGGCGCGATCGATCGCCCGGGCCATCTCCGAGATCGTGCGGCTCGCGCGATCGACCAGCTCGTTCTGCCGATCGGCGCCCTTGGCGATCGCCTCGATGGAGCCGGCGACCTCTTCGGTCGAGGCGTTCACGTCCTCGGCGCTCTTGCCGAGGTCCTCGGCGGAGTCGGCGACGGAGCGCGCGGTGCGCTGCACGTGGCCGACCAGATCACGCAGGTTCTCCTGCATCTGCACGACGGCCTCGGTCAGCTCGTCGATCTCGTCCTGGAAGCGCAGCACCGCGAAGCCGCGCGAGTCCTGGGCGTCGACGGGCCGCGAGAGATCCCCCCGGGAGAGCTCGACCGCGGAGCCCTTGAGCTTCTGGACGCGCTCGATGCCGACGACGCCGAACGTGAAGAGCGCGCCGAGCAGGAGCGTGAGGATCATCGCGGTGACCCAGAGCAGCACCGCCGATCCGCCCACGAAGATCCGCAGCTCCTCGAAGAACGTGCCCGCGGTGAACAGGCCCATCGCGAGCACGGTGGAGCCCAGCAGCACCAGCACCTGCAGCGAGACGTTGACGGCGCGGCGCCGGGCGGGGCGGGCGGGTGGGCCGGGCCGGAGCGAGGTCAGGCTGAGCGGACTCGGGGCCGGCAGCCCCGGGGGCGGGCTCTCTTCACGCGCGGATCGCCGCATTGGGAGGGATCCTAGCCCGTCGGCACAGCGCGGCAATTCGGCGGCCTGCGCGGCCCGTCAGCGGTACGGGTCCCAGCCGACGAGGAGCGCGGCCGGGAGCGCCTCGCCGCCGCGCAGCCGCAGGCGACGGCCGCGCGTGATCCGGCCGATGACCGTCAGCGGCGTCCCGGTCTCCTGCGCGATCCGCTGCAGCGCCGCGAGCCGTGCGGGCGCCACCGCGAGCAGCAGCTCGTAGTCTTCGCCGCCCGCGAGCGCGAGCGCGAGCCCGTCGGGCGCGGCTCGAACGGCGGCCGGAATGGGCAGCGCCTCGAGCGCAAGCTCTGCGCCGACGCCGCTTCGCTTGCAAAGCTGACCCAGGTCATGCAGCAGTCCATCCGACAGATCGATGCTCGCGCGGGCGTTCCCCGCGAGCCTGCGACCAAACTCCACGCGCGGCGTGGGCGTGAGCTGCGCGCGCTCCGCAGGCCCGAGCCGCGCCGGCCGGCCCCGGGCGAGTCGCCGCAGGCCGAGCGCCGCGAGCCCGAGCGCGCCCGTCACGCAGAGCAGATCTCCCGCGCGCGCGCCTCGCCGCCGGAGCGCGTGCGCGGGGCGGACCTCGCCGAGCGCCGTGACTCCGAGCGAGAGCGCCGCCGTGCGCGTGAAATTGCCGCCGACGAGCGCGACGCCGTGGCGCGCGGCCAGCGTCGCCATGCCGCGCGCGATCCCAGGCAGCCGCGCCTCGTCCGGCGCGCAGCCGATCGCGACCAGGCAGAAGCGCGGCGTGGCGCCGGCCGCAGCCAGGTCCGAGAGCGCGACGGCGAGCGCCTTGTGGCCGATCTCGGCGGGCCGGAACGCGGGCCCGAAGTGGACGCCCTCGACGACCTCGTCGACCTTCGCGACGAGCAGCCGGCCGGGGCTCGGGCGCAGCAGCGCGCAGTCATCGCCGGGGCCCGCGACGACGCCCGCGGCGGGCCCTCCTCGGAACGGTCGCGTGAAGGCGGCGATGCGCGCGAGCTCCGACGGCCGCTTCACTCGAGCTCCAGCGCGGCGTCGTCCCACACGAGCGCCGTACCGGCCGCGGTGGGACCGCCGCGATCGGCGTCGCGGATCGAGCGGTAGAGCAGGCAGAGGCGCGCGCGCGTCGCGACGTCGGCGCGGTGGGTGAGCGACACCTCTGCAGAGGTCCCGTCCGCGGGCGGCGCCTCGAGCGGCGCGCCGACGCTGAGCGTTCCGTACGCCTCGTCGACGAGCCGCAGCACGGCCCACGCCGCCGTCGGCGCGCCCGGGTGCTCGGCCGTCACCCGCGCGTGGCCGCGGCACGAGGCGCCTGCCGGGAGCGGGAAGAGCTCGCTGCAGAGCATGAGGCCGGTGTAGTCGCCGGGCGCGGTGGTCACCACGCGCGCCGCCGGGCCGCCGAACACGGCGTGCAGTTCTGCTGGCGCCGGCTCGGCAAAGATGCCCGGGCCCGGGAGCACCCCGCCTTCGGTGTCGATGAGGACCGCCGTCCAGGCGGAGAGGCCCCGCGCGAAGCCGCCGTCGCCGACGCGCACGCAGCCGTCGTCGATCGCGCCGTCGCAGTCGTCGTCCACCTCGTTGCAGCGCTCCTCGGCGCCCGGGAAGACGCCCGCGATCCCGTCCGCGCAGTCCCCCGCGCAGCTCTGCAGCCCGTCGCCGTCGCCGTCCGGCAGATCTCCGATCCCGTCACAGTCGTCGTCGCGATCGTTGCAGCGCTCGGGCGCGCCCGGGAAGGCGTCGGCCCGCGCGTCGTCGCAGTCCGGCCCCCGGCAGCCGGCGCCGTCGCCATGGCCGTCGCCGTCCGCGTCCGAGCAGAGACGACGCAGCGCCAGCGTCACCGTCCCGCCCGCCTCGTCGACCTCCGCCTCGACCGGGCCGGCGGTCGCCACGATCCGACCGCCGCGCAGCCCCTCGGCGAGCAGCGTGACCCGCTCGGAGGCGCAGTCCTGCGTCAGCTCGATCACGAGCTCGCCGGGCAGCACCACGGGCGCGCCGTCCTGCGGCGGGAGGCGGACGCTGCGGGCCTCGCAGCCGTCCGGCGTGGCGCTCAGCACGATCGAGTCCAGCTCGGTCGCGGCGTCGAGGGGGGCGAGCTCGTCGGCGGCCGTGACCCGCACGAGGATCCAGCCGGTGCCGCCGCCACAGGAGAGCAGCGCCGCGGACAGCAGCGCCGCGGACAGCAGCGCAGCTGCGGGCAGCGCCGGAGCGTTCTGCGAACGCCGTCTCACGCGCCCTCGCCCGCCGGCCCCTTGAGGCCGTGCCGCCGCGCGAGCTTGTGCAGATAGACGCGATCAATCCCCGCCGCCTCGGCCGCGCGCCGGACGTTGCCGCCGTGGCGGTCGAGCAGCTCTGCCACGTAGTCGCGCTCGAACGACTCGATCGCCCGCTCGCGCGCCTCCTTGTAGGGGAGCTCGTGGAGCGCGCCGCCGCTCGGCCGGGGCGCGGTCGACGGGGCGCCGGGCGACGAGGACGGGGGCCCCTCGGCGCCGATCGTCAGCACACGCTCCACCACGTTTCGCAGCTCGCGCACGTTCCCAGGCCAGCGCCAGCCGCCGTACGCAGCGAGCGCGCCCGCCGGCAGCTCGCCGCCGAGCTGACGCGCGAAGGCCGCCGCGAGCAGCGGCACGTCCTCGGATCGATCGCGCAGGGCCGGCATGCGCACGCAGACGACCGCGAGGCGCCAGTAGAGATCTTCGCGGAAGCGGCCCTCCTTCACCTCCGTGAGGAGCTCGCGGTTCGTGGCCGCGACGAGCCGCACGTCGACCGCGCGCGTCGCGCCGTCGCCCACGCGCTGGATCTCCCGCTGCTGGATCGCGCGCAGGAGCTTGGGCTGCAGCTCGCGCGGCAGCTCCCCGAGCTCGTCGAGGAAGAGCGTGCCGCCGTGCGCGCGCGCGAAGGCGCCCACCCGATCGGCCCCGGCGTCGGTGAAGGCGCCCTTCACGTGGCCGAAGAGCTCGCTCTC
>CAYHCR010000357.1:0-4852 GCA_964354895.1 uncultured Myxococcales bacterium
CCCGCCGCCGCTGCCGCTGCCCCCGACGCCGTCTCCGCCGCTGCCGCCGTCGCTGCCGCCGCTGCCTCCGTCGCTGCCGCCGACGCCGCCGCTGCCGCCGTCGCTGCCGCCGACGCCGCCGCCGCCTCCGTCGCTGCCGCCGCCCCCGACGCCGCTCGGGTACGAGTCGTCACAGGCCGCACCAAACGCGAGCAGCAGCAACAGTCGGGCGAATCGAGACATCGTTGGCTCCTGGCCGGGGCGCGGATGCCACGCATGCTACCCGGCCCCGGGTTCCAACGACCTCGCCCCTCCGACGCGCAGCCCGTGCGCACGGCGCCGCCCCGGACTCGCCTCGCGACGCAGAGCGTCGTACGGTGCGGATCCACGTTTCTACGGGCGGTTCGATCATGCGCAAGCTCCTCTCGGCTCTGCTCCTCTCCTCGCTCGGCCTCGCCGCGTGCGACTCCGGCGAGGTCGACGGTCCGGCCGCCCCCGAGGGCGACACCGCGCAGGTCGAAGGCGACGATCTCCCGCTCGGCGAGGTCGACGAGGGCAGCAAGGCCGACGGCTGGGGCGCAGCCCTCACCTGCAAGCCTGTCCCCGAGGTCCCGCGGCTGCAGAACCCGAAGATCACGATCTCGATCGAGGGGCTCACGCTCCACCTCGTCGACACCGCGACCGGCTACGACCGCGTCTTCCCGATCGGCGCCGGCGCGATCGACACGGTGCCCTCCAGCACGACGTACGGCGAGTCGCTCACCTACGGCCCGATCCTCTTCAACGGCACCCAGGAATTCGAGATCCGGCCGAGCACCATCCAGGAGTGCAAGACGTGGTGGACGGACGCGGCGACGGGCGCGAAGAAGCCGGTCTTCGCGGGCCTGCCGTTCCTGTCCTTCTCAGGCAACTACGCGATCCACGGCCCCATCGACGACTTCACCGCGCCCAACGGCGGCAAGCTCCGCCGCGGCTACGTCTCCCACGGCTGCTCGCGCATGGCGTCCGCCGACGTGCTCGAGGTCTACGGCCGCATCAAGGGCGTCGCGCGCGTCCCGGTCCACCTGCAGCGCGAGCCCGAGCGGCGCGCGGACGGCTCGTATGTCGACGTCGACGTGAAGTGGTTCGGCTCGGAGTGCTACGAGGACGCGGAGTGCAGCTTCGCGGGCGGCGTCTGCGCGCTCAACCCGTACAGCACGCGCGGCTTCTGCACGCAGAGCTGCACCCGCTCCTGTCCGGATCTCGCGGGCCAGCCCACGAGCTACTGCGTCGCCGATCCCCAGGACGCCTCCAAGGGGATCTGCGTCCCGCAGGAGCAGGCGATGAGCAAGGGCTGCGCGCAGTTCGATCACCTCGTCGGCAAGGTCAAGCCGCGCTTCGGCCAGACCTCGCGCACCGCGGCGGTCTGCGTGCCCGGCTCGCCCGGTTGGATCGGCGACCACTGCTTCGCGGGCGCCGACTGCCGCCAGGGCCTCTCCTGCGCGGGCGCGACCGAGGGGATCCCGGGCGTCTGCACGCAGAGCTGCACACGTGGTTGCCCCGACGAGCCCGGCTCGCCGTGGACGACCTGCGTCACCGAGGCGTCGCTCGGCGGCGCGACCTGCCTGCGCCAGTGCACGCCCGCCTCGAACGCGGCGGAGTGCCCGGCCGACATGCCATGCGAGCCGCGGACCAAGCCTACCGGCGCGGTCAAGAACGTCTGCGTGCCGTAGCGCGCGAGCCGCCCGGCTCCTGCCTCTGACGCGCGAGCCACCCGGCTCGTTTGTTCCCTGACGCGAGCCGCCCGGCTCGTGGGTCCTGACGCGCGAGCCGTCCTCTTCAGTCCGCCGGCGCCGTGCGCGGCGTGAGCGCCTCCGCGAGCAATAGCTCCGCGACGAGCCGCGTCGCCGCCAGCACGCGCCCGGCCCGCCCGTCCGCCCACGCCTCGGGCCAGGGCGCGCCCAGCGCGTCGGCCGCCGCCTCCACGCCCGCGACCTTGCGCCGCAGCCGCTCGATCACGCCGAGCCGCAGCACGAGCCGCTCGGCCGGCAGACCTTCGCTCGCGAGCACGTCCGGCGCGAACGAGCTCCAGCCCACGAAGACCGGCGCCTCACCGGCGAAGGCCCGCAGCGCGGCGAGCGCCTCCGTCACCTCGACGCCGCCCCGCAGCGCCGCCTCCTCGAGCCCGGTGCGCACGGTCACCATCGCCGCGAGCGGGCGCCGCGGCCGCACGAGCCGCTGCAGCCGCGCGCCGTCCGAGAGCCGCTCTGCGCAGAGCTGCACGAGCTCCGGCTGGCCCTCGACCCCGGCGTCCCGGCCGTGCGCGTTGACCTCGACGTGCACGAGGACGACGCGCTCCCGCACCGCCGCGAGCCGCGTGCCGACCGACGCGACCTTGCGCTCCCGCACCCGCCGCCGCCGCGTCCGGCGCGGCTCGACCCGCGTCGCGGCCCGCGCGATCTGCGTGTCGACCATACGCGTGAAGGCCGCCAGCATCGGCGCGAACCGGGCGCGATCGCCCTCGATCGACGCGAGCAGCTCCACCGTCGCCTCGATCGTGGCGAGGCAGTGCTCGGCGGGCTCCTTGCGGATCCGGTAGTCGCTCGGCCGGCCGCGATCGAGGCCGATCCTCGGGAAGCTCTGCAATACCTTGTTGGTGACGAGGACCTTCTTGGCCTGCGCCCACGTCCCGTCGACGACGATGACCGTGTGCGGCAGCCCGCCGGGCAGCGCCGAGGGGTGGACCGCGCCGGGCCCCGGAAACAGCAGCGCGACGCCCGGCGTGGCCGCCAGCTCGAGCAGCCGCGGGTGCGCGTCGAACGAGACGCCCTCGTGCAGCTCTGCGTTCTGCAGGCCGAGCCGCGCGATGCGCGCCGTGCCGATCGCGACCTTGGCCTCGCGCGGGTGCTGCAGCAGCACGACGCGCGTGAGGGTCGGCACCGGCACCAGCCCGCTGCACCAGCAGGTCGAGCGGGGGCGACGGCAACGCAGGCAGGTCTCGCGGGGCTCCATCGTGCGGTGCCTCGCACTTCGGCCCGTGCGCCGCAAGCGCGGCGTTCCGAGCCACGGGCCCCGCCCACGCGCGCGCGGGCCCGCCAGAGCCCCGCGCGCGGGCCCGCCAGAGCCCCGCGCGCCGACCAGCCGGAACCGGACGCCCAGCCCACGCGCAGGGGCCCGCCTCCCCCGATCAGTCGCCGAGCGGGCCGTCGGGGATGTCGGCGATCGTCGTCTGCACCGCGCCGGCGAGCACCGCGTCGTACGGCGGCGCCTTCTTGACCTCCGCCGTGTTGGCCGCGTCGACAGCGAGCCCGACGGCGAGCCCGAGCAGCCCGTTGTCGTGGCCCATCGCCGCCGCGTTGCCGCCCGTCTGGGAGACCTCCTTCCACTCCGCGACCCAGAGCTCCGTCCCGTCGACCGCATACATCGAGTAGCCGACGCCCGCGGAGGTCTGGGAGTCGAGCGCGCCCGCCGCGAAGTTCCAGAGCGTGATGCGCGGATAGATCACCGCGTCCGCGCCCGCCGCGCCGGCGGCCGTGGCCGGATCCTTCGCCGCGATGACCTCCGGCGTCGCCGGCCGCGCGTCGTAGCCCTGCCGCTGCAGTCCGGTGATCGTCAGCGACACGACCATCTGCGCCGCGTCCTGCGGCCCCGGCCCCTTCTCACACGGCATCACCACGATCGACCGGGGCGGCTTCGTCGCCATCGTCTTCGCCGCCCGGATCGTCGGGCTCACACAACCGCTCGTCAACGCAAGGATCGCCACACATCCCACCATCACGGAACGCATCACACACGCCTCCTTCCTCAGGGCCACGGGAGCTCCGCCGGATCGAGCGGCTGCTCGAACGTCGCGGTGAGCTGCCGGAACATCGCGAGCTGGTCGACGTACTTCCCGAGCGCCCGCGCCGCCTCCGGATCGCGCACCTGCGCGCGACCGTCGACGTCGAGCGTCAGCACGAGCCGGCCATCCGCAAGCGTCACCGGTCGGCCGAAGCCGTCGCGATCGACCTCGTAGGCGAGCGCGAGCAGCCGGTTCGCCCAGTCGACCATGCGTGCGCCGATCCCGATCGGCACGGTGCGTCCGAGGTAGCTCTCCGTGCCGACCTCGTGGGCGCGATACGTCAGCCCGCTCACCGGATCGGCGAACGCGCGCGTCTCCGCGTCGGGCCAGCCGACCTGGTCGGCGCCGAGCACCGTGACGCGCGCGTCATCGACGAAGCCGTTGCTCCAGTTGGAGGAGAAGAACGCGGTGCCCCACACCATCGCGTAGAGCTGCGCGTTGAACGACCAGGCGGGATCCGCCAGCTTGGCGGTCAGCGGCCGCGGCCCCGGGCCGTCGGGCTCGCTCCACGCCGGATACAGAAACCTCGCGTCCGGCGTCTGCTCCGCGTCGGCCGGCACCTCGACCCACGGGGCGTAGGCGCCGACGTCACCCGTCAGCAGGGCGCCGTAGAGCCGCCGCACCTGCCGCGGATACAACGTGGCGAAGTTCACGTTCTTGTAGCGGCCATCCGTGAAGTCCTCGCGGCTGTTGGCCACGAACGAGTCGAACGCCTCGGCGAGGTAGTAGGTGGCCCACACCTTGTCGTACCAGCTGCCGACCTGCGTCTGGTAGTCGCCCCAGAAGTAGCCCTGCGAGTAATCGAAGTCGTTGTGGACGTAGCGGCCGTCGCCCAGGTCCGTCCGGAAGTCATACAGATAGAGCTCCGGCTGCGGCGCCGTGTCAGCGAAGTACACCGGCTGGTTCACGCCGACCGGCTGCGCAGGCCCGCAGAACTCGCAGTAGTAGCCGGGCTCCGGCCGCGTCAGGGAGCGGGCGAAGAGATCGAACGCCACGCTCGTGCCGAGCGCGAGCGGGCCGTAGCGACCGTCCGCGAGCAGCTCCGCGCGCGGC
>CAYHCR010000358.1:0-4847 GCA_964354895.1 uncultured Myxococcales bacterium
GCCAGGACGACGGCATGGTCGACGCCGCGTTGCCCTTCCCGTTCACCTTCTACGGACAGCTCTTCCACTCGGTCTCGGTCGGGACGAACGGCAAGCTGACGTTCGTGAACCCGACGACCGCGTACCAGAACCAGTGCCTGCCGCAGGCGCCGATGACGATCTTCCCGCTCTGGGACGATCTGATCATCCGCAACGGCGGCGCCATCCGCGCCGCGACCCTGGGCGCGGCCGGAAGCCGACAGTTCGTCGTCCAGTGGAACGTCGAGTACTTCGGCCCGGCGACGGGGCTCATCGACGTGCGCGCGGTCCTCTTCGAGGGCAGCAACGACGTCCGCGTCTGCTACGTGAACACGAGCGTCGGCGCGCCCACGCGAGACCTCGGCGCAGGCGCCACCGTCGGCATCCAGGGCGTGGGTCCGGCGGACGTGGTCTCGTTCTCGTGCAACCAGCCGTCGCTGGTCCCGGGGCTCGCGATCGACTTCCTCGCCCCCTGACGCAGGGTGCCGCGCAGCTCTGCGGCGCCCCACCACGCATCCCTTCGACGGCGCCGCGCAGCTCTGCGGCGCCGTCGTCGTATTCTTCCCCCGAGGCGCCCTGGCCCTCGGCCGGTTACGCTCGCGCGATGCGCCGCCTGCCCCTCCTGCTCCTCGCCCTCGCGCTGCCCGCCTGCAGCGGCTGCCAGTCGCTGAAAGGCACCCTCGTCGAGTGGTTCACACCCACCTACGAGGCCGAGCCGCTGCCGCCGACGCTGCCGCCGACGCTGCCGCCGACGCTGCCGCTGCCGCCGACGCAGCCGCCGACGCAGAAGGTCCTCCCCGCCGGCCCCGCCATCACGCCCGCCTTCGACGGCCCCGACGCCGCCCGCGCAAAGCTGCACCTCCGGCTCGTGCCCGTCGGCCCCGCGTTCTCCGAGCCCACCGACGTGCAGTTCGTCCCCGGCCAGCCCTCGCTCGCGGTCGTGCTGCAGAAGGGCGGCGTCGCGCGCTGGCTCGACGTGAGCACGGGCGCGACCGGCGAGCTCTTCCGGATCGAGGTCCTCACCCGCAGCGAGGAGGGGCTGCTGGGCCTGGCCTTCCACCCCGACTTCGCGAAGAACGGCCTCTTCTTCACGAACTCCGTGCAGGCCAGCCAGCGCTACGAGCTGACGAAGATCGAGCGCTGGCGCGTCGAGCCGGGCGCGGATCTTCGCACCGCGAGGCCCGCGCAGCTCGAGGTCGTGCTGGCGCAGGAGCAGCCCTATCCCAACCACAACGGCGGCCAGCTCGCGTTCGGTCCGGACGGGACCCTCTACGTGGGCTTCGGCGACGGCGGCTTCCGCGACGATCCCGACGGCAACGGCCAGGCGCCGAAGACCTGGCTCGGGAAGATGCTGCGGATCGACGTCGACGCGCCGGGCGTGCCCTACGCCGTCCCGACCGACAACCCGTTCGTCGGCCGGGCGGGCTTCGCCCCGGAGATCTGGGCGCTCGGCCTGCGCAACCCGTGGCGCTTCTCGTTCGACGGCGCCGGGCGCCTCTGGGTCGCCGACGTCGGCCAGAACCTCTGGGAGGAGATCGACGTCGTGCCGCGCGGCGGCAACCTCGGCTGGCGCGTGCGCGAGGGCCGGCACTGCTTCCCACCCGGCGAAGCGTGCAGCAGCGCAGGTTACGTCGAGCCCGTCTACGAGTACGGCCGCGAGGACGGCCGCTCGATCACCGGCGGCTTCGTCTATGAGGGCGCGGCGATCCCGACGCTGCGCGGCCACTATGTGTTTGCGGACTTCCTGAGCGGCCGGCTCTGGGCGATCCCGCTCCCGACGCCGCTGGACGGGACCGCGAAGCTCCCCGCTGCGATCGCGCTCGGCCGCTTCGGGCTCCTCCCATCGGCGTTCGGTCGCGACGCGGCCGGCGAGCTCTGGGTCGCGGACTTCGGGAGCGGACGCCTCTATCGGCTCGAAGCTGCGGTACCTTCGGCGCCATGAGCCTGCCCTCCCGCGTCGCTGGCCTCGTCGGTGCCCTCGCGCTGCTCGCGACCGCCTGCGCGCGGGAGCTCTCGATCGAGGAGGCGCCCGCGCCCGTCCCGACGCCGGTCCAGGAGATCCCTCGGCCACGCTTCCTCGGGCCGCGCGCCGGCATCTACCAGGCGTGGGCGAAGGTCCCGGAGGCCTCGGCGATCGGGAGTGATCTCTCCGGCTTCGTGCCGGTCGGTCCGCGGATGCCGATGCTGCACATCGAGAACCCGACCGACCAGCCGTACGACCTCCTCGTCGCCTCGCTCCGGCCGGCGCTCGAGCCGGGGTGGATCGACCGCCCCGCGGGCTTCGTCGAGGAGCGCTGCGATCCCGCCACGGACGTCTCCCCGGCGGGGCTCGCCGTCGGCGTTCACGACGCAGCGAGCGGATACACCATGCTGGGCCTGCTCGACGAGCGCTCCACCACGCTGGAGGGCGGGCTGCAGGCCGACGGCGGGCTCGTGTTCGAGGTGCCGGTCTGCGGCCTCGACGACAAGCTGCCGCTCGTGCTCCGGAAGATCTGCCCGCTCGACTCCGCGATCTCCGGCGTCTACGCCGGCGACTGGCACGTCGGCGACGCCGCCCGGACCACCGACGTCGCGATCGGCGTCGGGGGCGATCGGCTCGTCGTCTTCGAGTGGGCGCCCGGCACGCTCGAAGAGGCGCTGGCCACGACGACCGTCGGCGCGGGCGTCTTCTCGCCCTTCGCGCAGGCGGGCTTCTTCTTCGGCTTCGAGGCGAAGGCCGAGGCAGACGCGTCCCCGAGATGCGGCGGCCTCACGCTCCGGCGCGAGCCCGGCGAGGTCGTGCTCGAGCTGCAGACGTTCTCTCGCGAGCGCTTCGAGTGCGACCACGAGGTCAGCCCGCCGATCGCCTCGTTCGCGGGGACGCGCCTCGCGGGCGAGCAGGAGGGCGCGTGCGCCGCGAGCGACGGCGTGCTCGCGATCGCCTCGACCGTGCTCCACCGCAGCTGCGGCGGCCGCGACTACCTGGATGTGTCGCTCTTCCTCGACGGCACCTTCGAGACCCTGCCGGCCGATTTTCCGGCGCTCGACGGCGGCCCGCGGCCCGGAGACGCCGCGGCCTTCGCCGACGGGATCTGGGTCGAGCTCGCCGCCACGTCGGGCGGAACACCCCTCGTCCGGCGGGACGCGAGCGGGGCGTGGCCCCCGGTCTCCGCGCGGTTCGAGCTCCCGGCGCGACGCAGCTCGATCCGCCTCACGGGCTTCGCGTTCGACCTGCGCACGCGCGGCCGGGGCGCGATCCTGCCCGGCTGCTTCGCGCTCCCGTAGTTGTCAGCGCGACCGCGCCGCGAGAGGGTGCCACGCATGTTCTGGGACAAGGTGAAGCCCGCGGTCGTCGAGCCGCGGCCCGTACACATCGAGCTCTCCTCGAGCGGCGATCTGCGCGTCGAGTGGGACGACGGCCGCACCTCCGGCATCGCGCCAAGGCAGCTGCGCGCCGAGTGCCCGTGCGCCGGCTGCGTCGAGGAGTGGACCGGCAAGCGGCTCGTCGTGCTCAAGGACGTGGACGAGCAGGTCCGCGTGAAGGAGCTCGCGACGGTCGGGACCTACGCGCTGCAGATCACCTGGAGCGACGGCCACTCGACGGGGCTCTACTCGTTCGTGCAGCTGCGCAAGTACCTGCTGCAGGCGCCGCACGAGCTCGGCACGCGCTGATCCCGCCAGCCTGCGTTACTTTACGAGCTTGAGGTGCGACGGTCGCCCGCCCGCTGGCGGCGGCGCTGGCTCCGTCGCGGGCGCGGGCTCCGTCGCGGGCAGGTCTGCGCCCGTCGGCCCGTCGGCCAGCCGCAGCGGGCTCGCGCGCTTGTGCGGCACGGCGAGCGGCGGCGCCTCTCCGGCGGCGAGCGGTCGCGCGCGCGCGGGCAACGGCGTCGGCTCCGCGGGATCGATCTCGAGCGCGCGATCCTCGGGGACGTCCGCCTCGAAGACGTAGCGCTCCGGCGTCTTGTGCGAGCGCGCCGCCCAGATCGAATTCCACGGCAGCGAGCAGGCGATCGGGACCCCGCCGAAGGTCAGCGTGACGCGCACGCCCCACGCCCCGAGCTCCATCGGCAGCCCGAAGCGCCACGAGAGGTTGAGTCCGAGGGCCGGATCGCCCGCGAGGCGCTCCGGGACGATGACACCGGGCCGCCGCGCGTCGATCGTCACGAGCACCATGCCGCGCTCGAGCATCGTCTCCAGCAGCGCACGCTTGTCGTCCGGGTCCGGCATCGGGCGCATCCTGCCACGTCGCGGGCTGGTAGGGTGGGGCAACGAGGTCCCCCGATGGAGCGCAGACAGCTCGGAAACACCGGTCGCGAGGTCTCCGCGATCGGCCTCGGAACGTGGGTCGCGGGCGGCTTCGGCTGGGGCGGCTCGGACGACCGACTCATCGCGAAGGCGATCGAGAAGGCGCTCGAGCTCGGCATCGATCTGATCGACACGGCGCCCATCTACGGCGTCGGCCGCGCGGAGGAGATCGTCGGCCGCACGCTGCGCGAGCTCGGCGCGCGCGAGCAGATCTTCCTCGCCACCAAGTGCGGGCTCGCCTGGGACGAGGGCGGTCGCAACATCCGCCGCGACAGCAGCCCCGACCGGATCCGCCAGGAGGTCGAGGACTCGCTGCGCAGGCTCCAGGTCGATCGGCTCGATCTCGTCCAGCTCCACTGGCCCGATCCGAAGACGCCGATCGCCGCCTCGATCGGCGCGCTGCGCGAGCTGCAGGAGCAGGGCAAGCTCGCGTACTACGGCGTCAGCAATTTCTCAGCCGCACAGCTGCACGAGGCGCTCGCGGCGGGCGCGCCGGCGGTGAACCAGCTCCCCTACAACCTCTTCGAGCGGCAGATCGAGGCGGA
>CAYHCR010000359.1:0-4845 GCA_964354895.1 uncultured Myxococcales bacterium
GGCCCGAGCCGCAGACCTTGTTGATCGTCGTACAGGGCACGCTGACGGGCAGCCCGGCGTAGATCGCTGCCTGCCGTGCGGGCGCCTGGCCGATGCCGGCCTGGAGCACGTTGCCCATGAAGAGCTCGTCGACGCTCTTCGGGTCGATCCCGGCGCGCTCGACGGCCGCCTTGATCGCGATCGCGCCGAGCTTCGGCGCCGAGAGGCTCGACAACGAGCCGAGGAAGGCGCCGATGGGGGTTCGGGCGGCGCCTACGATGACGACTTCACGCTTCTCTGACATTGCGGATGACTCCTCTGCGAGGTCGGAGGGAGAGCTCCGACGCTTGTGACGTGCTGCGGTCGGCGAGATAGCCCCGGCCCCCGGGCCGGTCAACCCATCGGCGCCCGGTGACGCAGCCCCTGCGCTCTGTTAGTTCGGTCCGCCCGGAGGGCACCCATGCCGATCTCGATCCTCGTTCACGGTGGTGCCGGTGCGATCGCGCCCGACGACGAGCCGCCGGCCTGCCGGTCGGGCTGCCTCGCGGCCGCCAGGGCCGGATACGCCGTGCTCAAGCGGGGCGGCTCCGCGCTCGACGCGGTCGAGGCGGCGGTCGTCGCGCTCGAGGACGATCCGACGTTCAACTCCGGCACCGGCTCCTGCCTGAACGTCGAAGGGGACGTCGAGATGGACGCCTCGATCATGTCGGGCCAGACGCTCTCGGCGGGCGCGGTCGCCGCGATCCAGGCGGTGAAGAACCCGATCCGCGTCGCGCGCCTCGTCGCCGAGCGCAGCCCGCACGTGCTCTTCGCGGGGGAAGGCGCGCGCCGCTTCGCGCGCGAGCAGGCGATCCCGTCCTGCGCCCCCGCCGAGCTGGTCACGGACCGCTCGCTCACGCGCTGGCGCAACGAGAAGGAGCTCGGCTGGCCCCGCAAGCCCGGCACCGTCGGCGCCGTGGCGATCGACGTCCGTGGTCACGTCGCGGCGGGCACGAGCACGGGCGGCATCTCCGGCAAGCTCGTCGGGCGCATCGGCGACAGCCCGCTGATCGGATCGGGCACCTACGCAGACGATCACCTCGGGGCCGCGAGCTGCACCGGCGCGGGCGAGGCGATCATCAAGATCGTGATGGCGAAGCACGCCTGCGACCGAATGGGCCAGGGCGACGACGCGATGGCCGCGGCGAAGAGCGCCATCGCCCAGCTCGATCGCGTACAGGGGGAAGGCGGGATCATCGTGCTCGACCCGAAGGGTCGGCTCGGCTGGGCCTTCAACGCGGCCCGGATGAGCCGCGCGGGGATCGGCGCGGACGGGCTCGAGTTCGACGGCTTCGAACCCTGAGCTCCGGTGCGCGAGGGCAGCGCAAATTCTTCGGGAGGGCGCGGGGAGCCCCGCGCGGTCCGGCTCTCGCGATGCAGACGTAGGGTGCTTCACCGACGCGGAGGCAGCCCGCAACCATGACCCTCGATACGCTCATCGCGCTCGGCGCGGCCGGCTCCCTCCTCGCGATCTTCGCGCTGCTGCTCTGGCGGTACCGCGTCCGTCAGGATCGCGACGAGGCAGCCTTCGCGGAGAACAAGGAGTCCAAGCGCCACCTGCCCGCGTCGCTGCACCCGGTGATCGACACCGAGCTCTGCATCGGCAGCCTCTCGTGCATCAAGGCCTGCCCCGAGGGCGACATCCTCGGAGTCATCGACGGCTCCGCGCGGCTCGTCCACGGCAGCAACTGCATCGGCCACGGCCGCTGCGCGATCGAGTGCCCGGTCGGCGCCATCAAGCTCGTCTTCGGCTCCTCCGAGCGCGGCGTCGATCTGCCCGAGGTCGACGAGTATTACGAGTCGAGCCGTCGCGGGGTCCACGTCGTCGGCGAGCTCGGCGGCATGGGGCTCGTGAAGAACGCGATGCGGCAGGGGATCCTCGCCGCCGATCGGATCGCGGAGGTGCTCGCCGGCACGGCCGCGGCGCCCGGCTTCGTCGACGTCGCGATCGTCGGCTCCGGGCCCGCGGGCATCGCCACGGCGCTCGGCTGCCACGCGCGCGGCCTGACCTTTCGGCTCCTCGATCAGGACCGCTTCGGCGGCACCGTCGCGCATTATCCCCGGCAGAAGCTCGTCATGACGGAGACGATCGAGCTGCCGCTGGTTGGAAAGTTCGGCAAGCCCGAGCTCACGAAGGAGGACCTCATGGCCTCCTTCGAGAAGATCCGGACGCTGGCAGGCCTGCACGTCTTCGAGCAGGTGAAGGTCGACGGCCTCACGGGCGAGGACGGCGCGTTCGAGGTGCTCTCGACGAAGGGGCCGCTCAAGGCCCGCAAGGTCGTCCTCGCGATCGGCCGCCGCGGGACACCGCGCAAGGTCGGCTGCCCGGGCGAGAACCTGCACAAGGTCACCTACTCGCTGCACGACCCCGAGCAGTATGTCGGCTGCGACGTCATCGTCGTCGGCGGCGGCGACTCCGCGCTCGAGGCGGCGAACGCCTGCGCGGAGGCCGGCGTGCGGACGACGCTCACCTATCGCGGGCCGGCGCTCGCCCGCGCGCGCCCCAAGAACATCGACAAGACCAACGCGCTCGTCGCCGCCGGCAAGCTCGAGATGCTGCTCTCCACGGAGCTCGACGAGATCGACGAGCGGCAGGTCAAGCTCAAGACGCCGACCGGATCACGCACGGTGCCCAACGACTACATCATCGCGTGCCTCGGCGGAGAGCTGCCGTTCGGCCTGCTCGAGAAGTGTGGCGTCTCGATCAAGAAGAGCTTCGGCGACGTCGAGGCGAAGGCGCCGGCCGCGGGCCGTGGCTCCGCGAAGCCGGAGGAGCTCGAGTCCGGTCGCAAGCGGCTCGCGGGCCTGCTCTTCGTGCTCGGCGCCATCGTCATCGGCTCGCTCGCGGCGATCGGCTGGGACTACTACCTGACGCCGGAGGACGCGCGCCGCACACATGCGCTCCACGAGTGGATGCGACCCGCGGGGATCTGGGGCCACGGCGTCGGCGTCGTCGCGACGCTCTTCATGATGTCGAATTTCCTCTACCCGATCCGGAAGCGCGCCTGGATCTTCAAGGGCCGAAAGTCGATCCGCTCCTGGCTCACCTTCCACGTCTTCGTCGGCTTCATGAGCCCGCTGGTCATCGCGTTCCACGCGGCGTTCCAGTCCAACAACCTGCTCGCGACGGCGACGACCGTCTCCCTGCTGATCGTCGTGACGACCGGCATCATCGGGCGCTACGTCTACGGCCTCATCCCCGCGCGCGGCGGCGGCGAGGAGGAGCTGGCAGACCTGCTCGCGCGGTGGGAGCGGGCGAAGGCGCGGCTGCTGCCGCTCGCCGATCGAGCCGACGATCCGGCCTCGGTGCGCGCGGTGCTCGAGTCCGCCACGAAGCCGACGGCGAAGACCCTGCTCGGCGCCCTGATCCGCCTGCCCTTCGAGCTGCTCGCGGTCCGCCTGCAGGCCGCACGACTGCGCACGCTCTTCCCGAAGGCGGAGGACTTCGCCGAGTTCGCTGGCGAGCTGCGCCGCATGCCCCTGCTGCGCGCGCAGGCCGGCTTCTTCAAGGGCCTCAAGCGGCTGATGTCCGGATGGCGTCTGTTGCACGCCCTGCTGGCGAGCTTCCTGGTGCTCGTCATCGCAGCCCACGTCGGGCTCTCCCTCTACCTCGGGTACGGCTGGATCCTCTTCTGATCCGAATGAGGCGACTGATGCGAACCCTCCTGCGAGGCCTCCCGCTGTTGCTGCTGCTGCTCGCGCCGATCGGTGCGCGGGCCGACCTCTTCTCTCCCGGCGATCTCGCGACCGACCACGCGGAGCTGGAAGGGCTGAAGAACTGCACGAAGTGCCACGAGGCCGGAGAGAAGCTCTCCGAGAACCGGTGCCTCGAGTGCCACGAGGTGGTGAACGCGCTCGTGAAGCGGCAACGCGGCCTGCACGGGCGCCTCCCCGCCGGCAGCCGCGATTGCCAGCGTTGCCACTCCGACCACAAGGGCCGCGCGTTCGACATGGGCGGGCTCGACGCGAGCCCGAAGTCCTTCGAGCACGCGCAGTCGGGCTACCCGCTGCTCGCGAAGCACAAGAAGGTCGAGTGCAAGGCGTGCCACGATCCGCGGCTCATCAACGCGCCCGAGGTGAAGGCGTTCCTCGCGAAGCACGCGGGCCGCAAGACGTATCTGGGCGCGCCGAACGAGTGCAAGGCCTGCCACTTCGACGAGCACCGTGAGCAGGTCGGGCAGGACTGCAAGAAGTGCCACGACCTCGCCGGCTTCAAGCCCGCGCCCGGCTTCGATCACCAGAAGGTCGAGTACGTGCTGCGCGGCGCGCACAAGACCAAGGTGAAGTGCGAGCAGTGCCACGTCACGCAGAGCGACGACGTCACGCCCGCGGGTGCGTTCCCCGCGCCGAAGTCACACACCTTCGTGAAGTACGTCGAGATCCCGCACGCGAACTGCACCGACTGCCACGAGGATCCGCACGAGGGAAAGTTCGGCCGGCGCTGCGAGCAGTGCCACGGCGAGGAGAGCTGGCAGATCCTCAAGGCGGGGGCCAAGGATCCGGGCTTTCACGACAAGACGCGCTTCCCGCTCAAGGGCGAGCACCGCTCCGTCGAGTGTCGCGCCTGCCACGGGCCGTACCCCGGGCAGAAGGCGATCTTCAAGAACATGAAGTTCAAGGCGTGCCTCGACTGCCACACCGACGGCCACGAGGGGCAGCTCGCGCTCTCGCCGAAGGTGAAGACGCCCGACTGCGGCGACTGCCACGTCGACGAGGGCTTCGGCGCGCCCTCCTACGAGCTCCCGCAGCACGAGAAGAGCCGCTTCCCGCTCGACGGCCTGCACCGCGCGGTCTCGTGCCGCGAGTGCCACGCGCTCGACCCGAAGC
>CAYHCR010000360.1:0-4842 GCA_964354895.1 uncultured Myxococcales bacterium
AGAGATCCCGGCAGTAGTTGACGCCTCGGCCGGCGTCCTGGACGCAGGAGTCCGACGCACAGTCTTCGTCAAAATCGCGGCAGGCGCCCGCGGCTCCAAGCCCGCCGCCGCCCCCGTCCGTGCAGAGCAGCGCCTCGCCCGACGCGGTGAGGACCGTCGCCGTCACGAGCCCGCAGGTGTCGCCCGCGACCGCGCAGTCCGCGCTGTCGAGGCACGGCGCGGAGCAGAGGTTGCCCTGGCAGAGGCCCGTGCGGCAGTCGCTCCCGACCCCGCAGCCCGAGCCCGCCGCTGCGCCCGCGCCGGCCGTATTGCAGCCTGCGAGGATCGCTCCGCCAAAGTCCCACAGCGTGCAGACGAGGCCCGCCTGGAGCACGGCGCAGTCGGCGTCCCGCGCGCAGGCGGGGAACGTGGTCGGCACGCAGTAGCCGGAGTTGCCGCTGAACGGGAAGAGGCACTCCTCTCCGGCCCCGCAGAACGCGTCGCTGTTGCACGCGACGGCGCAGAGGCCCGCGCCGACCGCCGACTTCAGGCAGACGCCCGCCGTGCAGTCGCCGTCGGAGGTGCAGATCGCGCCGACCGCGCCGGGAGCGACCGCGACGCAGGTGCCCGCAGTGCAGCTCTGGCCGGCCGCGCACCGCTTCGTGCTGCAGTCGTTGCGCCCCACGCAGCGGTTGACGAGCTCGTCACACACCTGGCCGTCGGGGCACGCGCCGCCGCACGCAGCGAGGATCCCGCCCGTCCCACCGCCGGTGCCGCCCGAGCCGCCGGACCCGCCGCCGTCGCCGGAGGGCGCGCCGTCTCCCTTCACGCAGATCGCCTCGATGCAGACGTAGCCCTCCCGGCAGAGGTCGCCCTCGCCGCACGGCAGGTCGTCGATCGTCGGCTCCACCATCAGCGAGCAGCCGCCCGCGGCCAGCGCGAGGCCCAGCAGGCCCGCCCACTTGATCACCGGACGCATCAACGCACCCCTTCCACGGCCCACGACGGCAACAACGCGTGCGGCAGGGTCCGGGGCACGAAGCTCCCGAACGGATCGTCCTCGCCACCGGACGACGGCTTCTCCTTCTTCTCCTCGGCCGGCGGCTCTTCGCGAGCAGGCGCGTCGGTCGAGGGCGTCGCCTCGTCGCTCGAGAGCGGCGGGGGCGGCGCGTCCGAGGGCTCGCTGAGCAGCAGGTACGTGAAGATCCCGAGGCCGACCGCGCCGACGCCATACGACACGTCGGCGATCATCGCGTTGTTGTCGGCGGAGGCCATCAGCGTCGCGACCTTGTCGTCGGTCTGCGGCGTCGTCTTGAGCTCGTCGTCGGCCGAGACCGCGAGCAGGCCGAAGATCGCGCCGGCCGCGACGGCCACGCCACCGACGCCGAGCGAGGTCCACTTCGAGTGGCCGCGCGTCCAATGGAAGCCGCCCGTCGCGGCGATCGCCTCGGCGGCCTTCTCGTTCGTCACGACGTCGACGACGGCCGGCTCGAGGGCCTTCTTCCACTCCTCGCCCGTCCGCAGCTCGGTGATGTTCACGACGCGTTTGCCCGCGCCGAGCCAGCGCACCAACGTGATGACCCGCTCGGCGCCGTCGGCCCGCATCGTCACGAAGAGCAGCTCGTCCTGCGAGTCGGCGCCCCCGACCGTGCGCAGCAGCGCGTCGAGGCGCGCGTCTCGATCGTCCTCGGCGAGCCGCTCGAACGCGCCCGTCCGCGCGGCGGAGAACTCACCCTGGCCGCCGAGCCCCCGGAGCTTGATCGTCTCGGTCGAGCCGGCGCCGACGGCCACCATGCGCTGCAGCAGCTCGAAGCCGGGGTGCACGACCGTCACGTAGTGATCACCGGGCGCGAGCGCCTTGAGGTCGACGGGCGAGACGCCTGCATACGTTCCATTCACCCAGACGTGCGACGGCGGCTCGGTCGTGATGCCGAGCGTGAAGGTCGACTTCGCGCGCGCGGCGGCGGCGAGGTCCTTGAGCAGCGGCGCGACATCGGCCGGCGGCGTCCCGATCGGCTTGAACTTGGGATCGAGGCGAAAGAGATTCTCCAGCTCCTGCGTCGCCGCGCCCTCGTCGCCGTCGCCGATCTTCGCGGCCGCGCGGGAGAGCGCGAGCATGCCCCACGCCGGGAAGGCCTCGTGGAAGCCCGCGGCCTCCGCCGACTTCATCGCGCGGCTGAGGAACTCCACGCCCGTCGAGAGCTCGAGGTCGTCGATCGCGGCGAGCGCGGTCTTCGCGAGCTCCTTGCTCTCCGCCAGCTTCTTCTCGCGCCCGCGGGCGCCTTCGGGATCGAGCGCGGATTCGAGCTTCGGAACGACCTTCGCTTCGATCCGGCGCGCGGCCTGCTCGACGAGCTGCTGCAGCTGCAGCGTCAGGACCGGGTCGGCCGAGGCCGCGACGACGTACAGCTTTGCGCCGCCGGCAGAGGCGCCGCCCATGCCGCGCTTCGCTCCGTCGTCGCCGCCCTTCTTCTTCTTGGGCGGCGGCGCGGGCTCCTCCTCGTCCTCTTCGACGACGGCCGCCTTCTTCTTCCTGGCGGCGGGCTCCTCCTCCTCGCCAGCGCCCTTCTTCTTCTTCTTGGCCGCGGCCGCGGGCTCCTCTTCGGCGCCCTTCTTCTTCTTCGGCGCGGGGGCCTCGTCCTCCTCCTCCCACTCGGCGGCCTTGGCCTTCTTCTTCGGGGCCGGCGCCTCGTCCTCGTCCTCTTCGACCGCCGCCTTCTTGCCCTTGGGCGGCGGCGGCGCCTTCTTCTTCGGCGCGGGCGCGTCGTCCTCCTCCGCGAAGTCGGTCGGGACGTCCGCCTCCTCCTCCTCGGCGGCCGCCTTCTTCTTGGCCGCGGCGGGGAGCGCGAGCGTGAGCGCGAGCAGGACGGCGAGCAGCGCCGTCGGGCGGGTCATCGAGTTCGGAGCGATCATCGGGCGTGTCCGTTGGCCGTGGTGGGCGCCGCAGGCTTCGCGGGCGGGGTGGCCTTCCCCTGGCGCAGCGCTTCGAGCGCTTTGCCCAGCTGTTGGTCCTCGAGCTCTGCTCCGGGAGGTCTCCCTCGAACGTCGCCTGCATCCGGCACGACGACGTCCGGGAGGATCCCCCGGTCCTGAATCGAGCGCCCCGACGGCGTCAGGTAGCGGGCGATCGTGAGCTTCAGCCCCGAGCCATCCTCGAGGTCGATCACGGTCTGCACGCTGCCCTTTCCGAACGAGGTGGTGCCCATGATCACCGCCCGGCGATGATCCTGCAAGGCTCCTGCGACGATCTCGCTCGCGGACGCGGAGCCGCCGTTCACGAGCACCACGATCGGGTAATTCGGCTCCGTCTCTGCGGGGTGCGCCTTCTCGACGTCGCGCTGCGCGGCCGAGCGGCCCTGCGTCGTGACGATGATCCCCTCCTCGAGGAAGCGGTCGGAGATCCGGATCGCCTGGTCGAGCAGGCCGCCGGGGTTGTTGCGCAGGTCGAGCACGAGCCCCGTCAGCTCCTTGCCGTGCTTGCGCCGCAGCTCGTCGAGCCCCTTCTTGAGGTACGCGTCGGTGCGATCCTGGAAGCTCTTGATCCGCACGTAGCCGACGCCGCCCTCGAGCATGCGCCAGTCGACGCTGACGATCCGGACGCGGTCCCGCAGCAGCGTGAAGTCGCGCGGCGCCGCGAAGCCCTCACGCATGATGGTCAGGTTGACGCGCGTGCCGGGCGGGCCACGCATCCTGCGGACGGCCGCGGCGGTGCTCATGCCCTTCGTGCTCTCGGCGTCGATCCGCAGGATCCGATCCCGCGGCTGCAAGCCTGCGCGGGCGGCCGGCGTCTCGTCGAGCGGCGTCATCACGACGAGCCCCGCCTCGTCGGCCGCGATCTCGAGGCCGAGCCCGCCGAACTCGCCGGACGTGTCGACCTTCATCTCCTTGTATTCCTCTGGCGCCAGAAACAACGTGTGCGGATCGAGCGTGCCGAGCATGCCCTTGATCGCGCCGTAGACGAGCCGCTGCTCCTCGACCGGATCGACGTAGTTGTTCTCCACGTACGAGAGCACGCGCGCGAAGATGTCGAGCTTCTTGTAGCCGGCGGCCTGCGCGTCGCCGATCGAGGCGTGCGCGAGGACCCCCGCGGCGAAGGCGGCGACGACGACGACGGACAGCTTTGCGCGGGACACGGAGGACCTCGGGCCAGGGCGGGATCCTAGCACCGGCGGCTCAGCGCGGACGCAGCCAGTCCTTCGGGTTCTGGGGCGTGCCGGCCTTGCGCAGCTCGAAGTAGAGGTACGGCCCCTTGAGCGAGCCGGTGTCGCCGACGAGCGCGACGAGCTCACCCGGCTCGACGACGTCACCGACCGACTTCGCGACGCCCGACAGGTGCGCGTAGAGCGAGTGAAACCCGTCGCCGTGATCGAGGATCAACAGGTTGCCGTAGGCGCCGAACCAGCCGGCGTGCGCGACGGTCCCCGCGGCGATCGCGTGCACCTCTGCGCCGTCGTGCGCGCGCAGGTCCCAGCCCTTCTGCAGGGTGACCGTCTTGAACTTCGGCTCGACGAGCTTGCCGTAGCCCTGCTCGAGCGTCGCGCCCTCGACCGGCCACGGCAGCTTGCCCTTCCGCTGCGCGAGGCCGCCCTTCACCGTCGCCTTCGGCAACGCGGTGACGGTGCCCTGCAGCCGGCGATCTTCCTGGGCGAGCTCCGCGACGAGCTGCTCATGCAGGGTCCGCTCGCTGCGCACGCCCGCGAGCAGCCCGCGCCGCTCCGCCGCCTTGGCCTTCGCCGCCGCCCGCGCCGCGGTCGCCTCGACGGTGCGCTCCTCGACCGCCGCCTGCAGCGGCTCGAGCGCACGTCGCATCGCCCCGAGCGCCTCGCTCGCCTCCCGCAGCGACTCCGGGGCGCCGCGCAGCGC
>CAYHCR010000361.1:0-4830 GCA_964354895.1 uncultured Myxococcales bacterium
TTCACGATCTTCTACATGGGCATCAACCTCGGCGCGTTCCTGAGCAACTTCGTCTGCGGCACGCTCGCGGCCGTCTACGGCTGGCACTGGGGCTTCGGCGCGGCCGGCGTCGGCATGCTCGCGGGCCTCAGCGTCTACATCCTCGGCGCGCGTCACCTCGCGCCCGACAACCTCGCGCAGAAGGCGAACGCCAAGCTCGCCGCGGACAAGGCCGGCGCGGCGGACGCGCCACCGCCCCGCAAGCTCACGCCCCTCGCGAACGCCTTCACGCTCGGCGCGATCGGCCTCGACGTCGCGGCCGTGCTCGGCATCGTCGCGTGGGCCATGCTCGGCTCGGACGGCTGGAGCCTGAACCTGATCATCGCCGTGCTCTTCTGCATCACGAGCGCGATCTTCATCCAGGGCCTGCGCGGCTCGGCCCCGGCGGTCGCGGGCGACGAGTGGAAGGCGGTCGTCGCGCTCGTCGCGCTCTGCGGCCTCAACGTCGTCTTCTGGGCCGTGTATGAGCAGCAGGGCAACACGATGCAGTCGTGGGCCGACGAGCAGACGGTCTGGCCGTCCATCTTCGGCTTCCAGATCCCGTCGACGTTCTTTCAGTCGTTCAACCCCGGCGTGATCATCCTGCTCGCGCCGCTGCTCGACATGTTCTGGGCGTGGCAGGACAAGAAGGGCAAGGAGCCCTCGAGCGTCTCGAAGATGGCGATCGGCTCGGTGATCCTCGGCCTCTCGTTCATCGTGATGGTCGTCGGCGCGACGTTCGTCGGCACGGGCAAGGGCAGCCCGTTCTGGCCGCTCTTCTGCACGTTCCTGCTGACGATCGGCGAGCTCTACCTCTCTCCGATCGGCCTCTCGCTGGTGACCAAGGTCAGCCCTGCGCGCATCGTCTCTCAGATGATGGGCATGTGGTTTTTGTCGAGCTTCCTCGGCAACTACCTGTCGGGCTTCCTAGGCACCTTCTACGAGAACAAGGTGCTCTCCAAACCAGCGTTCTTCATGCTCCTCACGGTGCTCGGCCTCGCGACCGGCGCGCTGATGTTCGCCTTCAACAAGCCGCTCAAGCGGGTGCTGGGCGCCAAGGCCTGACGCTCGGCAGAGCTGCACGATTCGTCGGCAGAGAGGCGCGGTCGCGCGGCCGACCTGGCCGCGGGAGCACAAGAGCGGGGCCGCGACCGGAGGATCGGCGCGGCCCTGTTCGCGTTCAGCCCCGCAGCGCGCGCTGCAGCGGGCAGCTGTGCGGCTCGACCGCGGCGCCCCGGCGATACTGCTCGAGCAGCCGCCGGGAG
Source organism: uncultured Myxococcales bacterium (assembly GCA_964354895.1). GTDB lineage: Bacteria > Myxococcota > Myxococcia > Myxococcales > Vulgatibacteraceae > CAYHCR01. The sequence goes on from CAYHCR010000361.1 coordinate 1,284, forward strand.
CGCTCGGCGAGCAGCCGGCGCACCTCGCGGCGCGCGCCCTTCACGCGCGGGATCACGAGATCGTCGTAGCCGGTCGTCTGGTGCCGCAGCCAGGCGATCACCGCCGCGGAGGCGCGCTCTTCGATCGGGATGCGCTTCGTGCGCGCCACCGTGCCGCTGCCGACCGGCGTCGCGTGGGCGGCGACGCGCCTGGCGAGCTCGAGCGCGAGCGCCGCGTGGCGGGGATCGAACGCCAGGAACTCCCGCACGCTCTCCTCGAACGAGACCTCGTAGGCGGCCTGCGTCTTGACGCGCCGCTCGACGTTCTTCACCTGCTTCTTCGCCCACGCGGGATCCGCGCGCTCGGCCGCGACGGACGCCTTCGCCGCCTCGACGTGCGCGCGTGGCGCCCAGACGCCCTGCGAGAAGAGCTTGCGGCCCCGCTTCTCCTCGATGGTCCAGCTCGGGCCTGCGGCCTTCACGCGACGGGTGAGCAGCGCGTCGCCGGGCGGCAGGCAGTCCCAGTCGGCGGGCGGGGAGAGCGTGCGCCCGTCGGCGGAGCGGAAGGTGCGCGGGTGAGGGCCGGGGGCGAGGCGTCGGGTCTGCGTCGGCATGCGCGCTTCGTAGCAGAGCGCGCCGGGCTGCACCGTGGGAGCGTCGGGGGGCGGCGCGATCCGGCCTTCGTCACCCGAGCGCGATCAAGCGGACGCCCCCGTCAGTTCGGCCCGCGGAAGAGGCGCATGCTCGGCCGGCTCGTCTCCAGAAAAAAGCCGAAGCTGAAGCTGATCTGGCCGCGCTCGTTGGCGAGGCCGGGCGGCGGGTTCGGGAAGGGTTGCGCCCGCTCGAACGCGGCGATCGCCTCGCGGTCGAGGAACTCGACGCCGCTGGGCTTCTCCACCCACGCATCGACCATGCGGCCGTCGGGCTCGAGCGTGATCTGCACGACGGTGTAGCGATCCTTCCACGCGTAGAGATCCCCGCGCGGATCGCGGCGGCGCAGCTCGGTGACGGGGTCCCACTGCGCGGCGACCGAGTCCTTCACGCGGTTGAAGAACGAGGCGTACTTCCACTCGCGCGTGTTGAGGAAGGTGGCGTCGCCCTCGTCCACGCCCTCGACGTGATCGGGCGCGGGCGCGCCGCTGATGCGATCGAGCGTCGCGCCGCTCGGCAGGAGCGAGGCGACGTCGCGGCTGCCCTCCTTGCCGCCGGTGGTCGTGCTCGCCGCGTCGTCCGTGCCGTCGCCGGTCTGCACGCGGAAGCGATCGGAGTTGCCGCGCAGCGCCTCGGTCTCGTCGCGGTTGGCAAACCTTCCGGGGCCGGCGCCGTCGAGCTTGAGCGCCAGGCGATCGCGCGGCAGGAGCGTCGGGAGCTCCATCCGGCTGCCGAGCGCGCGGGGCTCTTCTTTGGGCTCAGCGGGCTTCATCGGGTCGGCGTCCGGCAGCCCGAGCGCGACGGCCTCGGTGTCGTTGGCCTTGCCCGTCTTCGCCGACTCGGGCGGCTTGAACGCGGTCGTCTCGCGCGGCGCCGTCACCCGGCGATCGGCGCGACGATCGCGGGCGATCGTCTCCTTCTCCGTCGAGTTCGTGCTCTCCGCGACGAAGCGGGCCTCCTTGGGCGGCAGCTCGTTTCCCTTGGCGACGTCGACGATCTGCCCCGGCGGCTCCTCGGGCGGCAGCGGCTCCGCGGCGGGCGGGGCTGGCCTCGCGGGCTTCGGCCGCGACGGCGCGAGGGGGCCGGCTCGCTGCGCGCTCGGAGCGCCCATCGTGGCGTCCCAATCGCGCGCCGGGACCTGCACGAACGCGACGCGCGTCTCGCGGGTCGGGCGTGGGCCGTCGCTCAGGAGCGCGAGCCCGGCGAGCGCAGAGAGGAGCAGCGCCTGGCCGAGCACCGCCAGCACGCCCGCTGCGATCAGGCGGCGGCGCGACTCTCTGCGGTGGAGGAGGGCCCGTTCGGCCCGCTGTTCGAGGAAAGAGCGCACGGTCAGTCAAGGCCATCGTAGCCGGCCGAGGGGGGTCGCGAGGAGAGCGCGGCCGCCCCGTCAGTAGAGCCGGACCGCCTCCGCGCCGTTGTAGTAGTGGCCGAGGATCTGCCGATACGTGTGGCCGGCCTCGGCGCGGCCGATCGCGCCCATCTGGCACATGCCGACGCCGTGGCCCCAGCCGCCTCCGCGGAAGAGCCACGCGGCGTTCGGCGCGGCCTCGTCGCCCTCGCGCTCCACGACGAGCAGCGCGGAGTTCAGGTTCTTCAACAGACGGCGGATGTTGAGCTCGCCCTTCACGGTCGCTGCGCCCTTGTCCCCCGTGATCACCAGCGCGACCGCGCGACCGGAGCTGCCGCGACCCTGCACGGCCATCGAGCGCACGTGCCCGACGCCGAGCGAGGCGACGAGCCCGTCGAGCTCGCTGGCGGAGAAGCGCTTCTCCCAGCGGTACTTGTCGGGGCGGGAGAGGGACGCTCTGCGGCAGAAGGAATTCAGCTCTGCGCCCAGGAACGACGGCACCTCGGCGTCGTCCACTCGCGCGGTGAAGGCGACGAGCTCCGGCACGGTCCCCGCCCAGTCCGGCACGCCGCGCAGGGACGGATCTGCGGGCCCGCCCCAGACGATCTCGTTGTCCTCGGTGTGGCCGCCGCACGTCGACGAGTAGACGGAGTCGACGAGGCCCCCGCCAGCGCGCGCGAAGAGCGCCTCGCCCTTCGTGCCCACGATCGCCTTGTCCGTGTTCGGGTGCTCGCCCGCGAGGCCCTTGTGCACCTGGCAATGCTGCTCGGCGCAGAGCAGCCAGGGATCTGCGGTGTGCCGCGCGCCGATCTTCGCGAGCACCTCGCCGCGCGCCGTCACCGCCTGCGCCTTGAGCGCCTCGAGGGGCGCCGTCGCGTAGAGCTCGCTCGGCACGATGCCGCGCAGCAGCTCCTCGAGCGGCAGCACGTTCACCAGCGCGCTCTGGCCGTCGGCGCCCACGGTCGCGAAGAGGCGGCCGCGGTAGGTGCGGTCCTCGCGGCCGTGCGTCGCGTAGCCCATCTCCTTCTCGACCTGCAGCACCGTGATCCCGGCGTCGTCGAGCGGCTCGATCACGAGCACCTCTGCGCCCGACGCGAGCTTCACGCCCATGCCGTCGTACGCCTCGATGGTGCCGGTCGGGCGGCGGACGAGCTCGGTGCGCAGCATCGGCTTCACGCCGAAGCGCCGGCCGAGCTCGGCGGAGAGCTTTGCGGCCGCGCGCCGATCGGTCGGCTCGCCGATCACGAGCGCATAGCGGCGCGTGTCGAGCACCCGGCCGGCGATCCCGTAGACGCCGCCCTCGACGACGACGCGCGCGGGCTGGCCGCGGGACTGCCAGAGCTCCACGGCTTCCCGCACGCCTGCCTTGTCGCGGAACTTGTGCTCGGAGACGGTCGGCGCGGCGAGCAGCTCTGCGGGCGTCGCGTTCGTCACGCGCACCGACAGCGGCCCCGGTGGCAGCGGCCCTGCGACCGGGATCGGCCGCCCGTCCGGCCCGCGCGCGAGCAGGCGGTACGCGCCGCGGGCGACGAGGCGCCGTCGTCATGAGGCGGATCCGCCTTGGGGTCC
>CAYHCR010000362.1:0-4820 GCA_964354895.1 uncultured Myxococcales bacterium
CGTCGCCGGCGTCGAGATCGCCCCGATCACGCGGATGCGGCAGGACGACGCCGTCGCGCTCGTCATCGGCGTCGAGCGCTACCGCGGCACGCTGCCGCCCGCCGACTTCGCCGAGGCCGACGCGAAGCTGTACGCCCGCTACCTCGAGCGCACGCTCGGCGTGAAGCGCGAGAACATCCGGCTGCTCGTCGGCGATCGAGCGAGCAAGTCGGACATCGAGGCGGCGCTCGACGAATGGCTGCCGAAGCACGCGAAGGCCGGCGCGCCCGTCTATTTCTACTTCTCGGGCCACGGCGCGCCCGATCCGCAGTCGGGCGACTCGTACCTGGTGCCCTGGGACGGCGAACCGGAGTATCTCAAGAGCCAGGCGCTGCTGCTGCCGCGCGTCTACGCGGCGCTCGCGAAGAGCCGCGGTCGCGTGCTCGCCGTCGTCGACTCCTGCTTCTCCGGGCTCGGCGGCCACTCCGTGCTCGCGCGTGGCCTGCGGCCGCTCGTCCCGGTCCGCGAGGTCGTCCCGCAGAGCGGCACGCTCGCCGTGCTCTCGGCCGCCTCCTCCACGCAGGTCACGGGCGCCGCCCGCAGCGCGCCGCATGGGCTCTTCACGTTCCACGTGCTTCGCGGCCTCGCGGGCGCCGCCGACCGTGACGGCGATCGGGTCGTCTCGCTGCACGAGCTCGAGCTGTTCGTGCGTCGCAACGTCGAGACCGACGCGCGCGAGCAGGCGCGGGAACAGTCCCCGAAGCTGCATCTCACCGGCGCCGGCAAGCCGGGCGACTGGGTCGTCGTCGATGGCCTCGTCGAGTAGTCCCGCCGCCCGCCTTTGGGGTCCCGCATGAAGCCTGCCGCTTCGACGCTCCTGATCTTCGCCCTCCTGGCGACGGGGTTCGCCATGCCCTCCCGCGCGGCCGCTTGCGATCGCCCGTCGGTCCGCCCGTGGGAGCGCTTCGGCCGCGCCGATCTCGTCGTGCGCGCGCAGGTCGAGGAGGTCCCCGCGGCGGGGCCCGTCCGCGTGCGGATCACGGAGACGCTCGTGGGACGGAGCGCCGCGCCCACGCTGGCGGTCACCGGCTTCGCCCGCGGAGATGGCCGGATGCGCTGCGGGGGGACGCCGCCCGCCGTCGGAGACGCACTCCTGCTCTTCCTCTACGAGCCGCGCGGCAGCGTGACGCACCACGAATTGATCGACGAGGTCGATGGCGCGCTCCCAGCCGCTTCGCCCCAGGCGGCAGAGCTGACCAAGCTCGTCAAGGAGCGCGCCTCGACGGCCTTTGCGGACGCCGGCCCCGGCCTCGCCGTGAAGTTGTTCGCCTCCTCGCCGCGCGTGCGCCCCGGCACGAACGTCGATCTCGCGGTGCTGGTGCGCAACGTGGGCCCCGCGCCGCTGACGTTCTCGTGGCGCGACTGGCCGAGGGAGAAGGCCGCCGCCTGTCGCCTGACCGTGACCCGCGCCGGCGCGGGGCTCCCGCCGCAGCGAAACCCGATCTCCGACGCCGACATCGAGGCCTACTTCAGCAAGCACGGCCGCACGTACGAGCTCCCGCTCGTGCCGGGTCAGGCGCACGAGGTCCTCCTGTCGCGGTTTCACACCGCCGCGCCGGGGTGGGGCTACAAGGAGGAGCTCGACTTCCAGTTCCACCCGCTCGAGCAGCCCGGCACGTACAGCATTGCGGCGACGTGCCGAAACCTGCCGGCCGGAGGGCGCGGGTTCGAGACGCCGAAGCTCGAGCTGGTCGTCCCGGCGCCCGCGAAGCCCTGATCCGCCGGCCCGTCAGGCCAGCGTCACGCCCTGCGCCCGGAGCACGGCGAGGAGGAGCTTGCCGTTGCAGAGGTCCTCGAGCGGCACCTCGACGCGTCCGGTCACGGCCGAGACGAACCGGACGGTGCCGCTCTCGAGCTTCAGCTCGGTCACCTCTGCGGGCGTCAGCTGGACGGCCGCGCCCCCGCGATGCAGCTCGATGCGGCCCGCGGCGACGAGGAAGTGGTTCATGCCCGGCCGCGGGTAGGGGAACTTCGCCCCGGTCGGCGAGAGCGCGGCCGCGATGAGCCGAGGCGCCCAGAACTCCTGGTGCGCGTGCGCGGCGGCCGCGGCGCCGTGGAATTCGAGGTCGGTGCGACGGAGGCCCTCCGCGTCGTACTTGGAGCCCTCGATCCGCACCGCCGAGCGGCCCGCCTCCTCGAAGAGCTGGACGCACTGCTTGTCGGTCGTGAACGAGACCGCGCCCGTCTGCTTCTTGTAGGTCGTGCGCGTCATGCCGAAGGTCGCGTGGGGCGTGTCCGCGAACCGGACGACGTTGACCGACGCGCCCGTGGCCGTCCGCCGCACCTGCGCCAGTCCCTCCGCGCCGACGAAGAGGGCGATCTCTCCGACCCCGGGCACCACGGGCTGCGTCGCGAACTTCGGCGCGAGCGAGCGACCGACCCGGACGCCGACGTACGCGAGCACCGCTCCGCCGATGAGCGCGAAGAGCGCCAGGTTCCCCAGGTTCATCAGCCGCGTGAAGCTCCCCCAGAGCCCGATCGCCCGAAGGATCGGCCCGAGCGCCACGCCCCAGAGCACCTGCGTGAGGATCACGCCCGCGCCCGCGCCGACGCCGAAGCCCAGAAGTCCACCCACCGGCGCTGTCCACTCGGCCGGGACCGGCGGCGGCACGGCCTGGCCCAGGGACTCGCGCAGCTCGACGCGCAGCGAGGAGGAGACCGAGCGCAGCGCGCCGATCGCCGCGGTCGGATCTCCGAAGGCGAGCCACCTCCCGTCCTGGGGCTTGCCGTCGTGGTTCGGCGCGGACGGCACACCACACGGGATCGGCGCGGCCGGGGACGATTCGATCGAGGTAGCAGGCATGGCAGCGGAGGATAGCAGCCCGGCGTCGACGGGTGACAACGCCTCCCGCGTCGCCATCCGCGAGCGAGGCGTGCGGCCCGTCGGCCGACCGTCGCGGTGGTGCGAGGCTGGAATTCTCCGCGCGGAAGAGAGATCGTCGCAAGCCGTCCCATACGATCCTCGCCCGTCCACACAAATATCCCCGGAGCAACGATGAACGGTCGGATCCGCAGCGTCGCCGGCGCCCGCTCGCTCCTCGCGTGTTGCTGTCTGGCGGCGTGCAGCGCCGACGCCGACGAGGATCCGGTGGCTCCGGCGAGCGGGCCGCTCCGCGTCGACGGGCTGCTGCTGCTCCACGACCAGGACCATCGCCTGCTGTTCGACCCGGCGTCCGAGCGACTCGGCCCGCAGATGCAGGGGGCCTTCTCGATCGCGCCGGACCTCACGCGCCTCGTCCGCCGCCAGGACGCTGCAACGGTCGTCGTCGAGACCGTCGGTCGCGCCGCGGACGGCACGCCGACGCTGACGACCACCGCCTCCCTGCAGGTGGCCGGCGCGACGGGCCCGAATGTATTGGGCGCGACGGCGCCCGCGTTCAACGCCCAGGGGGACCGCGTGAGCGGCGCGGGTTGGTGGGATCCCTCGACGGGCGCCCACCTGCCGCTCGGCGGAGCATCGGCGTCGCCCGACGGGCGCCACCATGTCGGCCTGGTCGACGCAACGAGCGGCGCGCTGCTCCTGTACGAGGACCTGCAGCCCGTCATGCCCGTCGAGGAGAGCCTCTTCACGAGCGACGGACAGTGGCTCGTCGCCACGGACGGCGTGCTCGGCGAGACCTTCCGCCTGAGCCACGTGCCGAGCCGCACGAAGGTCCTCCGCCCGGACGCCGACCGCCCGGAGCGGGGCTTCTCGCTGCCCGTCGATCCGCTGACGCAGTTCCGCCTCCCCTACACCGGCTCGGACGTCCGCGGGCGCCTCGCGTTCTACGCCGATGGGCGTCGAGGTCTCCTCCCCCCCGCGCTCCCGTGCGGCCTGCCGGAGGCGCTGGTCGGACCCATCGCGCCTGTCACGCAATACTTTCCAGCCCGGCTCGCGGACGGAGATCTCGCCGGGATCGAGACACCGCTCGACGCGCTCGACCGTCTGCCCCGTGAGACGGACGCATCGGGCCGGGCGTATGACGGCTTCGAGTGGTCGGTGCTCGGGATCACGCCTGACGGCCGCGCGGCGATCGTGCAGCACCGGTGGTACTTCGTCGACTCCAACGAGACCGCAGGCTGCCCGGTCTGGTTCATCAGCCCCCGGACCCTCGACCTCTTCCGCGTCGAGCTCGGTGGCGACGGGGCGCTCCAGCCGCAGGTCCGCGCGCGGGAGACGGGCGGCGCGGAGGCGTCGGAGGCCATCGCGTTCGGCTGTGCCACCGCCGAGGTCGGGTCGCCGGTCGATCCGACCGAGCCGCTGGCCTTTCGCCTCCGGCGGCGCGCGGGCCTGCAGTTCCTGAGCGAGTCCGACTGGCTCTGCGGTACGGAGGACGCGACCTTCGCCGCCTTCGTCGCGGGCGAGGGCCGCGTCGCGCCGATGCCCGGGTCCTGGCCGAGCCTCGACCGCGCGAGCCTGCTGGGACCTGCCCCCACCGAGGCCGCTGCGCGCTACGGCGACGCGCGCGTGACCACCGGACTCTGCCAGGGACCGCTGACAGGCGGCATCACGTCCTGTGTCGTCCCGCCCGCGCTGCGGACGGCGCGGCACGTGGTCGCGCAGGTCGGCGTCGATCTCGTGCCGCGGGCGTCGACGGGCCCGGTCGTGGGGTCCACCAGCGCGAGCTCGACCCAGTCGGGCTCGTCGCCGGCGTCGTCGGAGATCCCATGCAGGTTTGCGCTCACGATCTCGTTCAGCCAGACGGCGGGTGCGCCCGTGCAGGGTGTCCAGGTCGGCGCGGTGTCACCCGGGACGTGCTCGATCGCGGTGTCCGCGCGGAGGTCGGGCCGGGGCTCCGGTT
>CAYHCR010000363.1:0-4817 GCA_964354895.1 uncultured Myxococcales bacterium
AGGGCGGGAACGCGCTCGACAGCGGCGAGACCGACGTCCTCGAGGCGCCGGCAGAGCTGCTCCGCGTGACGCTGGTTCACCTGACCGGCTCGACGGTCGGGGGGACCTCGAGCCCGCTCGGCGGCGAGCGGGGGCTCACGCCGTTCGGCTGGAGCTACGTCCGGCAGCTCGACGAGCGGCGGATCCTCGTGGATCTCGCGCACGCCTCGAAGACCGCGTTCTGGGACGCGGTGAGCGCGCACGATCCGACCCGGCCGCTCGTCGTCACGCACACCGGCGTCGAGGGCGTCACGAGGCACTGGCGCAACCTCGACGACGAGCAGCTCCAGGCGATCGCCGCGACCGGCGGCCTCGTCGGGATCATGTTCCAGTCCACGTTCCTCGGGGACGGGCTGCTCTCCGGCCGCGCCGCGAGCGTCGTCGCGCACCTCGAGCACGTCGTGAAGGTCTGCGGGGAGGACGTCGCCGCGATCGGCTCGGACTTCGACGGCATGATCGTCCCGCCGCGGGCTCTTCGCGACGTGACGCAGCTGCCGGTGCTCGTGCCGCGCATGCTCGATCGCGGCTTCTCCGCGGCGCGGATCCGCAAGATCCTCGGCGGAAATTTTCTGCGCGTGCTGCGCGAGCTGCGCCCCGGCTAGACGAGCATCGTGCGCCGCTCTTCGCGCGCGAGCGTCGCGGGCAGGTCGTCGCCGCGGGCCGCCTGTTTGAGCAAGCGCAGGATCTCCGGGCCGAGCACGTCGAGCTCGGTGTGAACGAAGCGTTCACCCCCCGTGAGACGCACCGTGCGCAGCTGTGCGGCGAGGATCCGCGCGTCCTGGGCGAAGATCCGCCGCGCGATCGGCCCGACGAAGAGCGCGACGAGCGCGTGCGGCAGCGGCAGCCGGACGCTCGTGAAGGCGAAGAGCTTCGTGCGATCCGCGGAGAGCGGCGTGAGCGCGCTCGTCACGACGACGTGGCTGCGCTCGCCGAGCCGGTACTCCACCTGCGTCAGCGACGGCAGCAGGAAGCGGTCCCAGTGGCGCACCATCCCGCCGCCGGGCGCGAGGATCCGCCCGACGAGCCCGCGCGGCGCCGGCTCGCCCACGTACTCCGCCTCGACGCGATCGGGCCTCCGGCGCAGGACGACCTCGATCTCCCGCGCCGTCTTCGCCGAGCGGAAGAGGCCGCCGTGCAGGAACTTCGTGTGCGGCACGTCGAGCGCGTTCTCGGCCACGGCGTGGATCGTGCCGTCGGTCTCGAACGCGTCGTGCACCGTCGCGTAGCCCGCCTCGCCGACGTGCGGAAACCTCGGCGGAAGTGCCGCAGGGATGGAGCCCGCGCACGAGTGGAGCCAGATCGCGCCGTCCTGCTCGACGCACGGGAACGTCACCGCCGCGCGAGCCTTCGCCGCGGGCTCGCCCCGCAGGCCAGGCACCGCCAGGCACGCGCCGTCCGGACCGAACCGCCAGCCGTGGTAGGCGCACTCGAGCGCCCCGTCCGTGCAGCGGCCGAGCGAGAGCGGCACGTTGCGGTGCGGGCAGCGATCCAGCAGCGCGGCGGGCCGGCCGGCGTCGTCGCGGAAGAGCACGATCGGCACCCCGCGAACCTGCACGGCGAGCGGCGTCGCCCGCAGCGCGTGGGAGAAGGCGACCACGTACCAGCCGTCGAGCGGCACGTCGGAGGTGACGCCGCGACCGGCCCACGCAGGCGCGACGAGCTCGCTCATGGCGCGAGGGCCCTCCGCGGCGGCGGGCGAACCCGGCCGGGAGCCCGCCTCGCCGCGATCACCGGCATCCCTGCACGCGCGTCGCCGGGGTGTCGCCGCGGAGGATCTCGCACCGCGTCCCGAGGAGGATCGCGTCGCAGCGATCCTCCGTCGGGACGCACGGGCTCGAGCAGAACGGCGCGCCCTCCGTCGGCGTCACGCAGAGGCCGGAGGCGCAGGCGTCGTCGGTCGCGCACGAGGCCCCGAGATCGCCGCGGGCGGGATCGCGCTCGACGCAGTCGGACGTCACGCCGCCGTCGGGGCGCGCCGCGAGCGTGCAACTGCCGTCCGTGGTCGGCCAGCCATCCGCGCACGCCTCGCCGGCGCGGCAGCAGTCGAGCTGGTCGAAGCAGGTCCCGAAGGAGAGCGCGCAGTGTCGCAGCGGTGCGTCGTCGATCGTCCGCTCGCGATGGAACGCGACGCAGCGGAAGGGCGACTCGCAGTCGGCGTCGTCGACGCACGGGCGCGTGCACCGTTCCTGCAAGCAGAAGGGCCGATCCGGCTCGCCGCACGCTCGGAGGCAGCCGCCCCCTTCGCACTCGGCGCCGACGTCGTCCTCGTCGCAGCGGCCGCCCTGGGCGACCACGCGCGCGGCGGTCGGCAGCCGGCACGAGGGCGTCATCGCGTCATCGCCGGAGGTCGAGACGGCGAAGCGGCAGCTGCGGTCAGGGGGGCAGTCCTGCGGCCGATCGCACCGGGTCGCGCCGAAGTCGGCCGCGTTCTGCTCGACCGGGATGCAGCGGCCCAGCGTGCGGGCGCCGAGCGTGAGCTCCTCGCAGCCGAAGCCGCCGGGGCAGTCCACGAGGCCCCCGCACGGATGGAGGCACATGCCGTCGAGGCAACGAGCCGTGCTGCACTCGTCGTCAGTGGCGCAGGCGTAGAGCGGCTCGGTCGCGCCGATCGGCGGCTGGCACTCGAGGCGGGCAGGGCACGGCGGCGCGGGGCAGCTGCCCGCCGACGAGAGCGTGCAGACCTCATCCGGCTCGCACGATGGATCCCCGAAGTGCGTGCAGGCGACGCGCTCCGTCCGGGGGACGCAGGCGCCGGCGTCGCAGAGCTCATCGACGGGACAGGCCGCGTCCGAGGTGCAGGCCGGCGCGGGCTCGACGCAGCCACCCCCGACGCAGACGCGGCCGGCCGCGCAATCGACGTCGCTCCCGCAGCCGGTCGCTGCCGGCGGCTCTTCCTCGGCGCACGCCGCGAGCAGCGCGAGCGCGAGGCTTGCGCGCCACCCTCCAGAGGATTGATTGCGTTCGCGCCCGGGGGTGCGAAACTCGACTCCCCGCAAGCCGGAGACCGACATGGCGTTCAGTGCCATCCCACCCACCCTTGCGATCGTGCTCGCTGGCGGCGAAGGCCGCCGGCTCGAGCCCCTGACCCGGGAGCGCGCGAAGCCCGCCGTCCCGTTCGGAGGACGCTACCGCATCATCGACTTCGTCCTCTCGAACCTCGTCAACTCGAACTTCCGGCGCATCAAGATCCTCACGCAGTACAAGTCGGAGTCGCTCAACCAGCACATCACGCGCGGTTGGCGCCTGACGTCGATGTTCGGCAACTACATCGAGTGCGTGCCGGCCCAGATGCGGACCGGGCCGCGCTGGTTCCAGGGTTCGGCCGACGCCGTCTACCAGAACCTGAACCTCATCCTCGACGAGTCGCCCGAGTACGTCGTCGTGTTTGGCGCCGATCACGTCTACCGGATGGAGATCCGGCAGATGCTGGAGTTCCACGTCGACCAGAAGGCGGAGTGTACGGTCGCGGCGATCCCGCAGCCCAAGGCGCTCGCGCCCGAGTTCGGCGTGATCGAGGTCGACGCGAGCGGGCGCATGGTGGGCTTCCAGGAGAAGCCCAAGATCGAGGACGCCAAGACCATCCCGGGCCGGCCCGACATGGTCCTCGCCTCGATGGGCAACTACATCTTCACGCGCGGCGCGCTCGTGGACGAGATCGAGGACGACGCCAAGAAGGAGTCGGCGCACGACTTCGGCAAGTCGATCATCGCGGACATCTGGCGGCGTCGCCCGACGTTCGTCTATGACTTCGCGACCAACGAGATCCCGGGCCAGGGCACGCGCGAGCGCGGCTTCTGGCGCGACGTCGGCGCGCTGGACGCCTACTTCCAGACCAACATGGATCTGATCGAGGTCGATCCGATCTTCAACCTCTACAACGATCTCTGGCCGATCCACACGCACCAGCTCCACGCGCCGCCGGCGAAGTTCGTCTTCTCCGAACACCACACGCACCGCGTCGGCACCGCGACCGACTCGCTCGTCTCCGAGGGCTGCATCATCTCGGGCGGCAAGGTGCACAAGTGCGTCCTGTCGCCGAAGGTGCGCGTGAACTCCTACTCGACCGTCGAGGAGTCGATCCTCTTCGAGAACGTCACGATCGGTCGCCACTGCCGGATCCGCCGCGCGATCATCGACAAGAACGTCGAGGTGCCGCCCGGCACGACGATCGGCTACGACGCGGAGGCGGACAAGAAGCGGTTCTTCATCGGCGACGGCGGCCTCGTCGTGATCCCGAAGGGGACGAAGCTGCTGGCGAGCGAGGGATGACGCAGCTGCTGCCGGTGCGGCGCAACACCCGCCCGCCGATCGTCGGTCGGCTCGCGGGCGTCGCGTTGCTCGGGCTCGCGCTGCTGGTGACCGTCGATGCGGCGCAGGGCGGGTCGCTCGATGGCTCGACCGGCACCGTCGCAGGAGGGCTGGAGGCGCTGCTCTACCGCCTCGCCGCAGTCCTCGTGCTCGTCGGTCTCGGCGGTCTGCTCCTCGCGCCCGAGCCCCGCAAGCCAGCCGCGGGTCGGCTCATCGAATGAGGCGGCGGCAGCATCGAACGCTTCGGCGGCAGCATGGAACGCTTCGGTGGGAGCGGCTCCCACCCTCGAGCGCGACGTTCGTCGTGGTACCCTCGTTGAAACTCCGGAGGACGATCGCGCGATGATCGGCGACGCGGAAGGCGAGGGTCAGGAGACCCGGATCACCAAGATCTCGGGCTTCGCCGACAAGGCCATGGGCCCCGGCGAGAGCTCGCTGGTGACCATCTACGGGCCCAACCTGGGCAAGAA
>CAYHCR010000364.1:0-4812 GCA_964354895.1 uncultured Myxococcales bacterium
GGGCGCAGTGGGACGTCGCCTCGTTCGCCGTCGAGCTCACGACGACCTTCGAAGGCGTGACGGGCGCCTCGCACGCGCCGCGCCTCGGCTGGCGCCTTCGCGCCACACATGCTTCGGAGCTCACGGCAGGCGAGGTCGTGCCGACGCTCCCCGCCTCGTTCGTGCCGACGCTCGACCCCGCCCGCGCCGCGACCCCGCTCCCCGCAGAGCTGGCCGTGCGCGCGCGCCTCGACGCGCCCTTCACCGGCCTCGACGACGCGGCGCGCGCGAACGCGCTCTTCTGCACCGGCGCGGACGCGCTCGCGCCGATCGCCCTGGGCGCCTCCGTGCTTCAACTCGCGGGCGTCCCGGCCCCGGGCGGCGAGCTCGCGTGCGAAGGCGGCGAACCGGCCCTCCCGTTCGGGCTCGTGGGCCGCAACCTCCTCGCGGTGAACGAGAACGTGAAGGACTGCCTGGCAGACCTCGGCCGCCTCGACGAGGGGCCCGAGGCCGCGCTCCAGAGTGACGGCTGCGTCGATGCCACGCGGGTCGCCGCCGCGCTCGGCTACGCGCTCGAGGAAGACCGCGCGCGTGGACTCGGCCAGGGCCGCACCACCGACGAGACCTCGAGCGCGCTGGGCCACCGGCTCCTGCAGCAGTGGCTCGCGTTGCATACGTTCCTCTCGCACGAGGCGATGCAGCTGCAGCAGCTCAACGACATCCTCGATCCCTCCGGGCGCGTGACGCAGGAGTTCGGCGTCGCGGACGCGGTCGGCGCAGGGCTGCACGGCTGGGACCTGCTGCTGCACCCACGCATTGCAGTGCCGCTCGCGGTCAGCCCGCCGGCGCTGCTGCAGGCGCCCGACTATCGGGCGCGGCTCCACCCGGGAGAGCGCTACCCGACCGGCCGCACGAACGATCAGGTGATCGGCCTGCCGGTGGCGATGCTCGACACGGCGCGCGGCCAGCTCGACGTGCTCACGCGCCTCACCGAAGAGGCGACGAATTTCCGCGCCGATCGGGCCGAGGTCGAGGGGCTCATCGCCGAAGCGACCCCGCGCATCGTCCTCGCGACCGCGCTCGCCCACACCCTCCATGAGGCCGCGCTCTCGGTCGCGCCGCCGCCGTGGGAGCTCGAGTGGAGCGACGCGCGCGCGCAGCTCGGCGCGTCGCTCGCCGGCCTGCAGGGGGCGCTCGCGACCCTGCGGGAGGGGCGCAACGTCCTCGGGATCGAGGACGGGGATCTTCCGCTCTACCGGGTCGGCGATCAGTCGACGACGCGCCAGCGGTTCTCCGCGCTGACCGACTTCCTCGTCGGGGCGACCGACGATGGCGTCGCCCAATACACGATCGATCGAGCGGAGAGCGCGCTCGGGGCCGCGCGCGGCGCCTGGCTCTCCAACGTCGAGCGGGACCTCGACCTGCAGCTCGAGGCGTTCGCGCGACAGCGCCGCATCGAGACCCTCCGCGCCGAGTACGGCGGGACCGCCGCAGACATGTGTGGCGATCTGCCGTGGGAGACCAACGAGGTCCTCGACCACTGGAGCGAGGTCGACGTCGAGCGCTGCTGGGTGAGCGACGCCTGCCAGCTGACCGACGAGCAGGCGGCACAGGCGGCGACCGCGGCGGAGCTCGGTTACCAGCTCTGCGTGATGAACCTGCTGCGCGACGCCATCGGCCCGGGGCTCACGACGGGCAGCCGCTCGCTCGATCTCTTCCTCGACGGCCTCGACCCGCTCTTCGGCTGTCCCTCCTGCGCGTTCCCCCTGCGCGTGACGGGTGTCTCGGGCACAACCGTGACGATGGCGATGACCAGCCGCGGCGGCGCGCGCCTGAACGTCGAGCTCGCGCAGCTGCGCGGCGCGTCGGTCCGGATCACGGAGGCGGCGCAGGCCGCGACCTACCAGGAGATCGTGCAGGTCTGCGCGACCGGCCGACAGGAGACCCTGCAGGCGCGCCCCGCGTCGGCGCCGACCCGCTGCAGCTTCGCCGACGACTGTCCCGCCGGGCAGGGCTGCAGCGGCGGCGCGTGCGTCGTCGATCTCTCCCCCGGCCGCTCGAACGACCCCTCCTGCTACCAGGGCTCGATCGGAGATCAGGCCCTCGCGGTCCGCGCCGCGTCGCTCGAGATCGCCGCCTCCCGCGCAGGCATCATCGAGTACTCCGATCGCTTCGGCATCGCGATGCAGAGCTGCCTCATCATGGCCCAGGCGAACGGCCGCGAGGAGGACCTGGTCGCGATCACCAACGGCGTCCTGACGGCGCTCAACGTGATCAAGACCGCCGCGAGCGTCACCGCCGCGATCGCCGACGCCGTCAGCCAGTCGACGGGGATCGACACGGCCGCGACGGGCGGCGCCAAGGCCGGGGCGGAGGCGGTGAAGGCCACCGCAAACACCATCGGGCTCATCGCCGGCGCGGCGGCCGAGGAGCTGACGCGCTACCGGGACATGGCCAAGGAGATGATGCAGAACTGGGAGGACGAGACCCGCTGCTTCCACGACGCCTCGATGGAGCTCGTCGGCCTCGACGCCGCGAACCTCCGCCTGCAGCAGGCGAGCAACAACCTCGTGCGCGAGTGGCTCGCGTTCCAGACGCTCAAGGGGAACCTGGCCTGGCTGCTCGAGACCGGCCACGGCGCGCTGGTGCGCGAGGAGCGCCGCACGCTCACGCCGATCGCCTCCGACTTCTGGATCTCCGAGGAGGTCGAGCTCTACCGCCGCCACCTCCGACACGCCCGGCGGACCGCCTACCTCGCGGTCCTCGCGGCCGAATACGAATATCAATTCTCGTCCGACGCACGCCAGCGCGTGCTCGCCGCCCGGACCCCGATGGAGCTGCAGGCCGTGATCGACGGGCTGCGCGCCCAGACGATGACCGGCACCGTCGCGGGCGCGAGCCCGAGCGACAAGCTCTACGTCATCAGCCTCCGGGACAGCCTCCTGCAGCTGAGCGATCACTCGCAGGATCCGCCGGGCTGGCAGACGCTCACGCCGGAGGAGCGTTTCCGCCTCCGGCTGACGGACGCCTCGGCCGCGGTCTACGACGCCGAAGGGAAATGGCTCGGCCAGCAGCTCCCGTTCTCGATCGCCCCGCTCGGCGCGCTCGGCATCGGCGACGAGCAGGGGATCCCGCTGCTCGCTGGCCTCGACTGCGCCGAGCGGCTCTGGTCGGTGAACGCGTCCCTCCTCGGTGACGAGCTCAGCCCCGGGAGCGCGACCACGTTCGCGAGCATCGTGCTGCGCAAGCGAAATACATTCTACAGCCAGTGGTGCGACGGCGCTGCGAACCCCGGACGTCCCTTCCAGGACGCCTCGACGAGGCCGGCGAAGAACCTCTTCCTCGATCCGCTCGATCCGATCGGCTCGAACACGCCTGCTACGCCCGCGCCCGTGTCGGCGGGCGAGGACGCGATCCACGCATGGACGAGCGCGCGCATCTCGGCCTACTTCAACGTCTCGCAGGCCGAGCTCGAGTCGGAGGCCTACTTCAACGGCGACTCGCAGGAGCTCGCGGCGCGCGGCCTCTATGGCGAGTACGCGCTGTTCTTCCCCGCGGAGATCCTCCGGGGCGACGGCGGCACCGGCCTCGAGCTCGGAAACATCCGCGACGTGCTGCTCCGCCTCGATTATGTCTCCGTCGCCGCGGGCGACTGAGGAGATCCCCATGGCTGCATGGCTCGAGCGAGGTCTCTCCCAGCTGGTGATGCCTGGCCTGCTGGTCCTGTCCGGCGCGCTGCTCTCGTGCGCCGATCCAGCCGCGACCCCGGACGGCGGCGGTGACGCCGGCGGCGCCGGCGGGACGGGCGCCGGGGGCGAAGGCGGAGGTGGCCTCGGCGGCGGGTCGGGGGGCGCCGAAGGCGGCAGTGGGGGCGAGGCGTCGGTGCCTGCCTGCTCGACGGCCACCGACTGCGAAGATCACGTCGCCTGCACCATCGACCTCTGCGTCGGGGGCGAATGCACCCACGAGCGCGACTCGAACGCGTGCGAGCCGGGCGACCTCTGCCACGACCTCGACGGCTGTCGGCCCGCCTCCGGCTGGCTCTGCCGCGGGTGTCAGAGCGAGGCCGACTGTCGGCGCGAAGGCGACGCATGTATGGCGCTCGGCGCCAGCTCCGCGTGTCTGCCGGCGTGCGGGACGGACGCGGCCTGTCCGGCCGGCTTCGCCTGCGTCGACGTCGTGCGGAGCGACGGGGCGTCGGCGCGCGCGTGCCGCCCAGCGGACGACGTCTGCTGCTGGGATCGGGACGGCGACGGCGCGGGGGTGGGCAGCGCCTGCGCCGCGCCCGACTGCGACGAGGAGCAGCCGGGCGTCCACCCGGGCGCGCAGGAGCGCTGCAACGGGATCGACGACGACTGCGACGGACGCGTCGACGTCGGGGCCGTGGACGCGCCGCCGTCGAGTTGCGCGCCGAGCGGCGACGGCTTCGCGACGATCGCGTTCGCCTGCGGTGAGGCCGGCTGGGTCGAGGCCGCCGCGTCGTCCTGCGGCGAGGC
Source organism: uncultured Myxococcales bacterium (assembly GCA_964354895.1). Classification (GTDB taxonomy): domain Bacteria; phylum Myxococcota; class Myxococcia; order Myxococcales; family Vulgatibacteraceae; genus CAYHCR01. Next base: position 4,476 of record CAYHCR010000364.1, read on the forward strand.
CTCGTGCGAGGTGCTCGAGAGCGGCGCGAGCACGTGCGCGACACGCTGCCTCGACGACGCGGGCTGCCGGTCCGGGGCGCAGTGCGATCCCGTCCTGCAGCTCTGCATCGGCGCCGGCGCCGGCGGCGCGCGTTGTTTCGACGACGCCGCGTGCAGCAGCGGTCACTGCGAGGCCGGCGTCTGCTGCCCGGCCGGCGAGAGCTGCTGCCCGGTGCCGGGGAGCGAGGAGCAGGTGGACTGCGGACCCGACTGCGGCCTCGGTGACCGGGCGCGGATCTGCACGGCCGACTTCACCTGGAGCGGCTGGGGCGCCTGCCGGACGGACTGGTCCTGTCAG